>JACPIQ010000009.1 GCA_016188005.1 Candidatus Rokuibacteriota bacterium
CTGGGTCTTGTGCACCCCGGCATACTCCTCCGGGTTGGAGGTGAAGATCGCGCGGAACTCGGGGTGCACCTCCAGGTACCCCTGACCGCTCCGTCGCAGCTTGGGCAGGTTCAGGATCCGCTCTCCCAGGATGCTCAGGAGCGCGTTGTTGGCCTCGGGTCGCGACCGGGTGAACTCGTCGTAGATGAGGGTGTCGCCGTTCTGGCAGGCGGTCGTGAGCCGATTGTCCATCCAGAGGGTCTTCATCTCCTCCTCGGTCTTCAGGACGGAATGGATGAAGTTGTCCACGAGCTTCGACTTGCGATAGCCGTAGTCGTTGCCCACGAGATCAGAGCTGGCGAACTCGTCGTCGCCGTGGACGAGCGTCACCGGACGGCCCAGCTTCGACGCGACGTGCAGGGCGAGGGTGGTCTTGCCCGTTCCCGCCGGCCCCGAGAAGTGAATGGGGTAGCCAACCTGTAGGTACGTGAGGGCGCGGTCGGTCAACGCCTGTACCTCGGGGGTGGATACGAACCCCTCACCCGCCTCGGGACAGACTTTGTCATCGCCCGGCACCACCCGGACCGTGACCTCAGAGAGCACCCCGAACCCATTGTCGGTCATGCGTCACTCCTCTCTCGGAACGGCTTGTTCCCCTCTCCGGGAGGGGGCGCCGCAGGGCGGCGACGGTCTCAACGCGGCCGATGCCGGCCTCTACCCTTCGGTGCCAGGCGGCCCGCGTCGCGGGCTCGGCGCTCCGCCTCCGCGCGCCGGCGCTCTGCCGCGGCCTCCCGCAGCACGTCCTGGCGCTCGGCCACCGCTCGCCACGCGCCAGCGCCGGCGGGCCCGGGCTCCGCGAGGCCCCGTGACCCGGCGGCCCCCGCCCCGACCCAGGCGGCGTGGGCGCCCGCCAGATCGGCCGCGAATGTGCCTCGCAGACTCGCCACCGCGTGTTTCATCTCGACCGCCGCACGCTTGCGCTCCTGCGTCAGCCGTGCGCGCTCGTTGCGGCCCGCGTGGATCTCGTCCACGATCCGCGTCATGCCATCCGTCAATCGCCCCACGCTTCTTCCCCCCTCATTCGATCGGGCGAATCGCGGGGCGTGAAACGTGAGACGTCGCGCCCATCACGGTCCACGACCCCCCCGACTCGCCCGGCCCGAGACGGAGCCGCGCTGGCCGTCAGGCCGTCACGCGCTTTCGCCCGCGAACCACTTTCCGCCCCGCCGGGTGCGGCCGGCCATCGTGCCAGGCGCGGCGCCGGCCCAGACCTTGTGGGCGCCCGCCAGGTCATCCGCGAACGCCTTGCGCAAGCCCGCCACCGTGCCCCTGAGGCCCGAGGCGAACCCGCCGAGCATCCGCTGCTGCCTCCGCGCCATGTCCGCGTGGGCCGAACGGAACCCTGCCTGCATCCCGCCCACCGCCTGCTTCATCTCGACCGTCGCATGCTTGAGGTCCCGCATCAGCCGCCCGCGATCGTTGCGGCCCGCGTGGATCTCCCCGACGAGCCGCGTCATGTCATCCGTCAATCGCCCCATGTGTCCGTCACCTCCTCTTGAGATTCGCCCAACGCCCGCTGGGGGCTGCCGCAGCGGCCCCCAGCGGGACACTGGCCACGACCGTTACGCCGGTGAAGCCGCGCTGGCCGTCAGGCCGATCGCCTCGGCGTACTTGAGATAGGTCTCAACCGACGCGATGACCACCCGGGCCTCGACCGAGAGCAACTCGATCCCGACCAGAGACACCTTCACCCAGGCATCGACCACGATGCCCTTGTCCAGGATGCGGTCCACCACCTCCGCGAGACTGGACGAGTCCGTCGACTTCTGCACCTTCGCCATTGTGTGTCACCTCCCCTGTGTGATGGGTTTCCGCTTGCCTTCGGCTGGCCTCGCCGGCCTCGCCTCGGCCTACCGCACGTCCCACGGAGCAAGGGTCGTGCCGCGCCCCCGGCCGGATTCTCTCCGTGTCTGAGGGCTGCGTTATCAGGACGTTGCGGAGGCCTCGTGCGGTTCGGGCCCGCGCCGGCAGGCTCCCTGCGAGCCCGTTCCATGGAACCCTCGCCATGACTTGAGGAGCCCACCCCCCGAAAGGTTTCCTGCGACGGCACGAGGGGGGGGGCGGCCGGGCGAGCGCTCGGCCCGCTACGGCGCGAGGGCCGCGCTGGCAAGCGTTCGGACTTCGTCGTGCAGGAAGGGCTTGCTCACGAAGGCGTTGATGACGCCCGAGGCTGCGGCCTCGAGCACCTCGGGGTCGTCGCCGTAGAAGTAGCCGGAGACCAGCACGATGCGGATCCCGGGATCCGCCGCCCGGATTCGCCGGGCCAGCTCGAGCCCCTCGGCGTCGGCGAGCTTGGCGTCGACGAAGGCCAGCCGGAAACGCTGCCGCGCGGCCAGATGGAGCGCCTCTTGGCCGGTGGTCGCCGTGACCGAGGCGATGCCGCTCCTTCTCAGGATGTGGTCCAGCGCCCAGCACATGCCCGGCTCGTCATCGACGATGAGAACGGCCGCCTCGTCCCCGATCATCGCGTTCTCGCCCGTCACAGGAGGGGCAGCCTGACGGTGAACGTGGAGCCCTGGCCTTCGACGCTCTCCACCTCGATCGCCCCAAAGTGGTGCTTGACGAGGGAATAACAGATGGACAGGCCCAGCCCGGTCCCCTTGCCCACCGGCTGCGTCGTGTAGAACGGGTCGAACACCTTGTCCATCTCTCCGGCAGGAATGCCGTGGCCGGTGTCGCTGACGCGGACCTGGCCCTCGAGGCCCACCCGCTCCACGTCGACGCGCAGCAGGCCTCCCCCCGGCATGGCGTTCACGGCGTTCAAGAGGAGGTTCAAGAAGACCTGCTGGAGCATGCTGGGGACCCCGCTGACGCGCACGGGATCGGGGGGCAGGTCCACCACCATGTTGATCTGCTGGACCCTGGCCTGGTTGGCCACCAGCGCGGCCGCGTCCCGGACCACTGACACGACGTCCATCGGCTCGACGTCGGTCCGGTCCCCCGGACGGGCGAACCGCAGGAGGTTCTCGATGATGACCGAAGCCCGCCGGATCCCCTCCTGGACCTGCGCTGCGCACTCCCTCCGGAACTCAGCGTCGCTGGAATCCTCCAAGAGGAACTGGGCGCCCGACGAGCTGAGGGCCAACGGGTTCCGGATCTCATGGGCGATCCCCCCGGCCAGGACTCCCAGCGCGGCCAGCTTCTGGCTCTGGAGCAACTGCGCCTCCAGCTTGCGCCGCTCCGTGAGATCGCGGCCCACGACCACGATCGCGACCACCCGGCCCAGGTCGTTCTTCATCGCGGATCCGACCCAGGCGACCGGCACGAGCGCCCCCGGCTTCGTGACCAGGTCCCATTCGGCTGTCCCGAATTCTCTCCCGCTCCTCGCCCGCGCGAACTCCTGTGTCACGAGGGCCCGGTGCGGCTCGGAGCACTGCTCGGAGAAGAGGCGGCCCCGGACCTCGTCGCGGGAATACCCGGACACCCGCTCGGCCGCCGTGTTCCAGGTGAGGATCCGCCCGTCGACGTCGGTGGAGAGGACGAGATCGCTGGCGCTCTCCACGACGCTGGCCACGTGGCGCTCGGCTCGCCGGGCCTCTTCGCCCAGCCGCACCTGCTCGGTCACGTCCTCCAGCAGGAGCATCACGTGCTCGACGGTGCCGCGCCAGGCGAAGGGAATGAGGCTGTAGTAGTAGACGCGCGTGGTCAACCCCGGCGAGCGGTAGGTCATCCGCTCGCCCCGCGTCGGCTCGCCACGCTCGAAGGCGTCGCGAACCCGCCGCGCGAGATCCATGTGATCGAGGATCAGGGGAGGGAAGACGGCGTCGATCCGCTGACCGAGGGTGTCCGCCTCGGCCCGCCGGGCTTTCTCGAGGAAGTTGCGGTTGGCCGATACCACGTGGAGCCGCGCGTCGATGAGGAGCACCGAGGAGGGGATGGCGTCGAGCAACATCGCATAGAGTTTCTCGTAGCGCTCGGTCTCGCCGGGGCCATGCCCGGTCGTCTCGCGGGACTCCCGACGATCAGCCATGTCCCTGCCCCGGCCGCGGCGGCGTCGCGAAGTTGTAGGGGGGCCAGGGGCCGCTCAGGAGGAGCCTGGCCGCCTCCGCGCGCTCGATGTGCCGGAAGGCCAGGCGGAACGGTTCCACCGCCCCCCGCTTGACCAGAAAATAGAGCGAGGAGAGAGCCCGGTCCGTCCTGACGGCGCGGTCGGTCTCGATTCTCTCGGCGAGCCCGTCCAGCGCGCCGCGCAGCCGCTCGGCCACCGCCGCGACGGCGCGGTCGGCTGCCTCCTCGCGGGCGTAGCGCGCCGCCCGGGCCGCCAGATACGCGCGGCCCGACGCGCCCCGGATCTGCGGAGGGATGGGGGAGCAGCGGGAGGGCGATCCGGTGGGGGGCAGGACGCGGACTCCCATCTCCACGCACCCGTCCAGGCCGCGCAGGACGGCCCCGTATTCCTCCCCGTGAACCCGGATCAGCTCCACCACCTGGGGCTCCTCCTCGAACACGCACCCGTAGCGCATCGGCAGAACCGTCCGGTCGGCGTGGAGCGCCTCGACGACCTTCGCGTAGGCCAGCACCGGCGTCATGTTCCGGGTCAGGTCAGGCGGCTCGATCCGCGAGACGGCCGCGCCCAGGTCCCCCTCCTCGATCAGGCTCACGGCAGCGCCCCCGACTCCCGGAGGGAGTCCCGGTGGCGGAGGGTCCGAGACGTGGCCCCCGGACCGCGAGAAGACGATGCCGTAGAGAAGGAGGGTCATGCCGCCGGCGTGGGCTCGAGGGACGGAGAGAAGCTGTAAGGAGGCCAGGGCCCGGAGAGGTCGAGGACGAGCCCGTGGAGGGCATGCTTGGCGTTGATCTGCCGGATCCGCTCCCGGAAATCGTCCACGCGGCTCCGCGGTACCAGGAACGCCCAATTCAGAACCCTGGCGCCGGCGTCGTCCGGGGTCCCGCCGGACACGATCCGCCGTTCCCGGAAGTCCACCGCGTGGTCGAGCAATGCCTTGCCGATCCCCGCGCTCGCCTCCTTCAGCCAGGCCTCGATCTCCTGGCCGATCCCGGCCTGGATCCTCCGCTCTTCGAAGTAACGCTTCCCCGGTGATGAGGAGACCGCGCCCCCCTGCCGTGCGAGAGCCGCGTCCAGAAAGTGGACCTTCGCCCTGCGCCTGTCGAGCGCCCCCTTGACAGCCCACTCGTCGTGGCCGGCGAAACGATCCAGGGCACGCGAGAGGGGGTCGTGGTGGGCTTCGAGCCACGCGGCCAGGGTCTCCCGTGACGAGAAGAGCGTGGCGAGGCGGGCCGGCACCACGGGGGAGACGCGCATGGCCCGCTCGATCACTTCTTCGTGGCGGCAGGCCCGGGGCCCGACCCAGGCGAGGTCACTCATTCGTGCCTCGGCCGGTGCCCCGAGGAAATCGTCCACGCTCACCGCGCTGACCACTGCCACGATGTCCTCGAACCGGATCAGATCCAGGGGATGCTCGGCGTCCAGGCCCGGGCCGTCGATGGCGGTCAGGGCGCCGGATCGCGCGAGGCAGTAGAGGTACGTGGCGGGCATCACGCCCTCGAGGGAACCGACCCGCCTGCCCGGGACGCGAGAGCCTCCCGGGCGAGGCGCCTGACCTCCCGGTTGTCGAAGGGCTTGGTGAGGTAGTCGAAGGCACCAAGCTCCATGCAGGTCCGGACCGTCTCGACCGATCCGTGGGAGGTGACCATGATGACCGGGACACCCGGGTCGAACCTCCGGATGCGCCGGAGGACCTGCGTGCCGATCATGTCAGGCAACTTGATGTCCAGGATCACCAGGTCCACCCCGCCCTGCCGCGCGATCGCCAGAGCCTCGGCGCCCGTTCCGGCCGCGAGGATCTCGGTTCCCTCTGCGGCCAGGATCCGGGTGACGAGGCGGAGCACTTCCGGCTCGTCGTCCACCACGAGGATGGTGCATCGGGCCTTGGGCGGGGCGTCTGCCATGGGTCACCTCCGGCGGGTCGCGCGCCTGTGCACCGGCTGAGCCGGGACCTTCTTCCTGGGCAGGATGATCTCGAGCACGCCGTTCGTCAGGCGCTCCTGAAAGCGCTCCGCGTCCACGTTCGGAGGCAGCTCGATCCGCTCGCTGAACCGCTGCTCCCCCCGCGTGGCCTGGAGAACGTAGTGCTCGGGAGTCATGCTCAGCGAGATCTCGCCCCGGGTGAACCCTCCCAGGTCGACGACAATCAGCACCTCCTCGGCCTCATCGAAGACGTCAACCAGGGGCCCCCTCACCCGCTTGAACGACGGCCTGATCTGATATCGCCACTGCCGGGGCTTCCTCAGGGGCGTGAACTCGGCGCTCGGGCAGTCCGAAGATCCGCCCGAGGGCCGCCGCACGCCGACGCCCCGGCGCGTCTGGCGCGAGACCGTCGACATCGTGCGTGGGGGAATGCCCCGGATCACGGGATCACGCGTCCGTGTCGTCGCCCGGCGTGCCCTCCCCGGATTCCTGGGCCGCGGCGAGCGCCGTCCGGATGTCCCGGGCCGTGATCCGGAGCGCCTTCGCGTCGGGTGGGTTGTCACCGGCCGCCTCCACCACCCGGCGCACCGCCGTCAGCGCGGCCCGGTGGCAGACGCCGGCGATGTCGGCGCCGCTCAGGCCTTCGGCCTGGGCGGCCAGCTTCTTCGTGTCGATTCCCGGCGCCAGGGGTTTGCCCCGCAGGTGAACGTCGAAGATCTCCTGGCGCCCCTGCTCATCCGGCATCGGGATCTCGATCACCTCGTCGAACCGGCCGGGCCGGAGGATGGCCGGATCGATCATGTCCGGGCGGTTCGTCGCCCCGAGCACCAGGACGCCCTTCAGCTCCTCGACGCCATCCATCTCGGCGAGGAACTGAGCGAGAACCCGCTCCGACACGTGCGAATCCGAGCCGCCGCCGCTCCGGGTGGGGATCAGCGCGTCGATCTCGTCGAAGAACACGACACAGGGCGCGGCCTGACGGGCCTTCTTGAAGACCTCACGCACCCCGCGCTCCGATTCCCCCACGTACTTGGACAGGAGCGAGGGGCCCTTCACCGAGATGAAATTGACCCGGCTCTCGTTGGCGATTGCCTTGGCGACGAGCGTCTTGCCACAGCCGGGCGGACCTGTCAGGAGGATCCCCTTCGTTGGCTTGATCGACGCCGTCTCGAAGAGCTCCGCGTGCTTGAGGGGCCACTCCACCGCCTCGACGAGACGCGCCTGGACCTCGGCAACCCCACCCACGTCCTTCCACCCGACATCGGGCACCTCGACGAACACCTCCCGGATGGCCGAGGGCTCCACATCCCTGAGCGCCGCGATGAAGTCGTCCATGCGCACCTCGAGCTTGGCAAGCTGCTCGTAGGGCACATGCGCGAGCGAGAAGTCGATGTCGATGAGGACCTGGCGCAGGCAGATCATGGCCGCTTCCCGGCACAGTGCCTCGAGATCGGCCCCGACGAAGCCATGGGTGATCTCTGCCAGATGCGGCAGGTCCACGTCCTCGGCGAGCGGCATCCCGCGGCTGTAGATCTCGAGGATCTCCAGCCGCCCGTTGCGGTCGGGGATCGGGATGGCGATCTCGCGGTCGAACCGCCCCGGCCGCCTCAGCGCCGGATCGAGCGCGTTCGGGATGTTGGTGGCGCCGATCACGATGACGTGCTGGCGCTTCGTGAGACCGTCCATCAGGGCCAGGAGCTGGGCCACGACCCGCTTCTCCACCTCGCCCAGCACCTGCTCCCGGCGGGGGGCGATGGCGTCGATCTCGTCCAGGAAGATGATGCTCGGGGCCTTGCGCGTGGCCTCCTCGAAGATCTTCCTGAGATGCGCCTCCGACTCCCCGTAGAACTTGTGGATGATCTCGGGGCCGTTCACGGAGAAGAACGCGGCCTCGGTCTCGTGGGCGATGGCGCGGGCGATGAGCGTCTTGCCGCAGCCCGGAGGCCCGTGGAGGAGCACGCCCTTCGGCGCCTCGACCCCCAGCCGCTCGAACACCTCGGGATAGCGCAGCGGCAGCTCGATCATCTCCCGCACGCGCACGAGCTCCCGCTTGAGCCCCCCGATGTCCTCGTACGAGAGCGCCCGGCGCGGCTCCTCGCCCGCCGCCGTCCCGATCACCAGCTGGGTCGTGGGGTTGATCACGACCGGCCCCTTGGGAGCCGTGCTCTCGACCTTGAAATCGGCCCAGCGGCTGCCGAAGAGCGTCGCTCGGACGCGGCCGCCCTCCAGGGCAGGAAGCCCGTCCAGCAGGCTGCCGATGTACTTCAAGTCCCGGTCGGCAGGCGTGATCGTCGTGGGCGCGAGCACGACCCGATCGGCGGGCCGGCTGGCGACTTTCCTGACCTGGACGATCTCGTCCAGGGCCGCGCCGGCGTTCTCGCGGGCGAGCCCGTCGACCTGGATCCGGGACTGCCCGCGTTGCTCCTTGTAGGCCGGCATCGCCTTGCACACGGTCGTGCGCTTCCCGGTGATCTCCACGATCTCGCCGATCGCCAGCCCGAGCCGCTGGAGATCCTCGGGATCCATGCGCGCGAACGCCCGGCCGACATCCTTGCCGAGGGCCTCGGTCACGCGGAGCTTGAGGGTCGGCATCCCGTCACTTGACACACCGGATCTCCAGGACGCCGTTGGCGCAGGACACCTGCATCTTGTCCCGCGGGAAGCTCCCCGGCAACAGCACTTCCTTCCTGTATTTCTTCTCTCCCCGCTCGGCGACAATGGTCAGCAGGTCATCCTTGACCTCGAGGCGCACGTCGTCCACGCCGATCCCGGGCATCTCGGCAACGACCAGGGTGTGGTCCCGCTCCTCGAAGACATCGACCGCGGGCTCCCTGACCTCGTGAACCACCGACTGCCCCGTCTCCTCGTTGCGACGGATGTTCCCGAAGGGCTCGACCTTGACCCCCTCGCCCCCGAGGCCGACCTTGACCGTGAAACCGTAGATCCCCTTGAGCTCCTTCCCGGAGCCGGGCCCACGGATCTCCCCGGTCTGTGAGAACTCGCGCCCCGTCTCCGCGAGCTCCCCCAGCTTTTCCACCAGACCGCCGAGACCCATCAGGATCCCGCCGAGCCCTGCCCCGACTCCCCCCTCGCTGGGGGTCCGCTTAGCCCTCTGCTTGGCCATCGCCTTCGCCTCCCTGTACGGCAAGGCCGTACTCCTTCAGCTTCGTGTGGATCGTCTTGTAATCGATCTGGAGCAGCCGCGCGGCCTTGGCCTTGTTCCCCCCCGTCTTCTTCAGCATCTGGATCAGGACGGTCCGTTCCACGGCGATGGTCGCGCGGCGCACCACCTCCTTGAGGCCCACCCCGTCGGTCGAGACATTCGGAGCGCCCGGAAACCCGAAGGGCGGCGCCGGGGCGAGCGCCAGCCCGAGGTGAGCGGCCTCGATCACGGCATCCGCCAGCAGGACGGCGCGCCGGATCGCACTGCGCAGCTCTCGCACGTTGCCGGGCCATTCATGCGTCAACAGCCGTTCCACGGCGCCCTCCGAGAAGCCCTTGACCGCCTTCCCGAGCTCATGGTTCGTGAGGTCCAGGAATCGCTTCGCCAGGAAGACGATGTCTTGCTTGCGCTCCCTGAGCGGCGGGATCATCATGACGAACTCGTTGAGGCGGAAGTAGAGATCTCGGCGAAACCCGCCCGCCGCGACCGTCATGTCGAGGTCGGCGTTCGTGGCCGCCACGAGACGGATGTCCACGCTCACCGGCCTCGTGCCCCCGACCCGGACCACGCTCCGGTCCTGGAGCGCGCGGAGCAGCTTGGCCTGGGACCCGAGCGGCATGTTGGAGATCTCATCGAGGAAGAGGGTGCCGCCCGAGGCGGCCTCGAACTTCCCCGGCTTCTGCCGCTCGGCCCCCGTGAACGCGCCCTTCTCGTGGCCGAACAGCTCGCTCTCGAACAGCGTCTCGGGAATCGCCCCGCAGTCCACCGCGATGAACGGGGCGGAGGCCCGGGGGCTGGCGTGGTGGATCGCCCGGGCCACGAGCTCCTTGCCGGTTCCGGTCTCGCCCGTGACGAGCACCGCGAAGTCAGAGGCGGCGACGCGCGTCACATCCGCGCTGATCCGCGCGACGACGTCGCTCGGCCCCATCAGATCTGGAAGCGAGGCGGCCTCGCGTGTCCGCTCGGACAGGATCCGGATCGTCCGGCGCAGGCGCCGGTCGTTCATGGCTCGGTGGACCGCCCGGATCACGTCGGCGTGGTCGAACGGCTTCACCAGGTAGTCATGCGCCCCGGCCCGGAGCGCCTCGACCGCGCCCTTGACGAACCCGTGACCGGTGATCATGATGACGGGCAGGTCTGCATCCAGCTCCCTGGTCTGGCGCAGCACCTCCATGCCGTCCAGACCGGGCATCTTGATGTCCAGCAGCAGGACGTCGGGGGACTCGCGCCTGATGAGGTCCAGCGCCGCCTGCCCGTCGGCGGCCGTCACCGGCTCGAACCCCTCCTTCCGCACGAGGCGGGAGAGGATGTCGCGAATTCCCTCCTCGTCATCGACGATCAGGATCCGGCCGGCCGGGACGGTCACGTCGCCCGCCTCCGCGGATGGGGTGGCCGGCGAATCGGATGCGTCACCCGGATGTCCGTGGCGAGCCGGGCGTCGAGCGAGTGGAGCATCCCCAGGAAGAGGAGCCCCGTCTCTCCGGGCCGCAGAGACTCGTTGACGCGGCGAGCGATGTACTCATCGCGCCGCGCGAGGAGGGAGCGGCTCCGCGCCCCGTGACGCGCCTCGATCCGGGCCGCCTCCTTCGGGTCCTTGGCGGCCAGGACCTCTTGAACGAGCCGGTACTCTTCCAGGAGCAGCTCGGGCGATTCGGTCCCCATGAGGGTGGCACCTCTCTTCATCAGCGAGAGGAGGAGCTGATGATTCGCGCTTCCAGCCGAGGCCAGCTCAGCCACGATCTCCGCTTCGCGTCCGCAACGCGGCAGCCCATCCTGGTACAGGCGAACGTTCTCCCAGGGCAACCCCCACCCTTCCACCGCTCGGCGGATCTCCTCCCACATCTGCCCTATGGCCTCCACGTGGCTCTTCCACGCCTGGCGGCCCAGCTTCTGGACCGTCACGCGCCGCACCGACCCGGCCAGCGCTCCCATGTCGGCCTGTGTGTGGATGATCGGGATGTGGATCAGGACCCGCCTCCTCACCCGGTCCGGCGGCCTCACTCCCGACGCCTCCGGCACCTGGGGGCGTGGCGCTGACGCCATGGTGTGCGCTCCATACGCTCTTTCAACGCGGAAGTCACTTGCCCGTGCTCCGGCCCACGTCGCTGACCGCGTTTCGGCCGGCAGGGAGGTCACGCCACAACATCTACGCCACCGAGACCGGAAAGTTACAATAGTTTCGCTACTCTCGCTTTCGGATCCCCCGGGCCTGCCTGGGGGCCCCAGCGGTCACTGCCAGGCCGGCGCCGCGACAGCCACGGCAGGAACGGGCTGGCGCTCCTGGGCCCGCGCGGGCAGCTGCCGTTCACACGCGCCCCCGCCGGCTTCGGCGGCGGGCGGGAAAGACATGCGGGCTGGCGCGACGCCGCCCACCCGGACCAGCTCGCCGGATGCGCCCGGAACCCAGCGCCCCGCGACGACACCCGAGCGCACCGCGGGGCAGAGGCAGCAGCCCTCGATCATCAACGTCGAGGCGCCGGGAGACTCCTCGGTGATGGGTAGCGAGGCGTAGGCCAGCTGCCGCCACTGGCATCTGTGAGGGTCGGCAGGCGCCTGTGCCGCGGCGTCCTCTTCACGATGGGACCCCCGCCACGCCCGGCCGATCCGCTCGACAAGGCCGATCCCGAGTGGCGCCGCGCCATTCCGCTGCTCGAGCCGATCCATGACTGCCATCAGGATCCTCCTCGGGAACTCACCCCGGTCCCCTGCACCGCCTCGGAGCCTCGCGCCCTGGTGGCCCGCCTCAACCTCTCCAGGCTGCGAGAGGGTTAAGCAACGATAGTGCCAGAGGCTGGGCTGGCTTCGGGCCGGCGAGCATGCAGCAAGAAGGGAGCGGGTGCCGTCGGCGAGAGCCAGCAGGTCGAGAAAAGTGACTGCGGATCCCGATCGGCGGCGGATCAGGCGCAGTGAGTATGGAGGAAACGCTATGGAGTTAACACCATATTCTATGGTGCGGCGTCCCTGCCCTGAGGCGGCGTCGCTATTCTGTCATAGGTCCAGGATCTCGTGCGCCTTCCGGGCGATCTCGTTCGGGCTGAATGGCTTCTGGAGGAAGAAAGCCCCCGGCACCTCGGGCCCTTCGGTCCCGTCGTCGAAGTAGCCAGAAATGAAGAGGACTTTCATCTTTGGAAAGGTCGCCACGAGGCGCTCGGCGAGCACCCGCCCGCTTCCTCCCGGCATGACCACGTCGGTCACGAGCAGCTGGATTGGCCCCTTGGCCGCCGCCGCCACAGTGAGCGCCTCCTGCAAGCCCCCGGCGGTATGCACCCGGTAGCCGGAAGCCTCCAGCCCCCGCTTGACGATCTCCCGGACCTCCGGCTCGTCATCGACGACCAGGGATGTCACGGCCCCGCCGCAACTCAGGCCAGGGGCGAGGACGGGACCCATCTCCTCGGCCGGCGCGTCGCCCTCCTCCTCGTCACGTGGCAGGTAGACCCTGAACGTGGACCCATGCCCGGGCCGGCTGTCGCACAGGACGTACCCGCGGTGCTGCTTCACGATCCCGAAGACCGTCGACAGCCCCAGCCCCGTCCCCTTCCCGGACGCCTTCGTGGTGAAGAACGGCTCGAAGATCTGCCTCCGTACGTCCTCAGTCATTCCGGACCCCGTGTCGCTGACGGCGAGCATCACATACTGACCGGGGGCCACGGCCTCCAGGGTCGGGCGGAACGCCTTCTCATCCAGCTCGACGTTGGCCATTTCCACCGTGAGCGTCCCCGCCGGGAACCGCTCCCCCGGGGCCACCATCGAGTCCCTGGCGTTGACCACCAGGTTCATGATCATCTGCTCGATCTGTCCCGGATCGGCGCGCACGCGCCACAACCCCGCCGCCGTGCGGACACGGGCCAGGACTTGCTCCCCCAGGAGCGGGCGGAACATGGCCACCATCTCGTTGACGAGGTCCTGCAGACGCAGCGGGCGGGGCTGGATCTTCTGCTTCCGGCTGAAGGCCAGGAGCTGGCGGACCAGCCGCGCGCCCCGGTCCGCGGTCTCGCTGATCCGCTCCGCGTCCTCGCGACCGGGATCATCCGCCGGCATCGCGTCGAGGAGGAATTCCGCACACCCCTTGATGACCGTCAGCTGGTTGTTGAAGTCGTGGGCGATGCCTCCGGCCAGTCGCCCGATCACGCGCGTCACGTCGTCCTGGTCCCTCTGCGCTCTCAGTGCGAGGCGCTCCTCCTCGGCCCGCCGGTACTCGGTCACATCCCGGATGTGCTCCACGGCCTCACGGACCGTTTCCTCGCCGGAGATCAGCGCGTAGCTGTGGACCTCGAGCTCCCGGCTGTCCGCGCTCCCGGCGCGGTCCTCTCGCTGCATCGACACCGACACGGCTCTCCCGGTGTCGAAGGTCGCCTGCACGGGACAGCCAGGACAGACCTCGTCTCTGCCGAACAGCTCCCGGTGGCACTTCCGCCCGACGAGCTCCGCGGCCGGCACCCCGCTCGAGGTGGCGGCGCCCTCGTTGGCATCGAGGATGATGAACTCCCGGTTGACGATCACGACGGCGTCCGAAATGGAGTTGAACACGGCCAGGGTCCGGCGCTGGCTCGCCGAGAGCGCCTCCGTCTGGACTTGGATCCGCTCTTCCAGCTTCCGAACCAGGGCTCGATTCTCCTCGACGAGCCGGGAGCGCTCCAGGGCCCGCTGCACACTCAATTCGAGCTCACCAAGAGTGAGGGGCTTGAGGAGATAGTCGAAGACTCCATGACGGAGCGCGTCCATGGCCGAGGCCATGGTCGAATGCCCGGTGACGATCAGGACTTCCGTCGGTGGGGAGAGCGCCTTGATCGTCTTGGCCAGCTCGAGCCCGCCCATGCCAGGCATCGAAAGGTCGGTGATGACCAGGGCCGGATGGTCGCGCTGGAAGATCCGGAGGCCCTCCTCGCCATCGTGCGCCGAGAGGACGTCATAACCAGCCAGCGAGAGGCATTCGACCATGATATCGAGGACGTCCCGTTCGTCGTCGACGACCAAGATCCTGGCGCCGCGATCACCCGGGGGCCCCGTCACTGATCGAAGCACTCGACCGACCGCCTGGAGCTCCCGGCCCTCACCCATCCCCAACGTCTCCCTCCCGCCGACCATCACGGGCCTGGCATCCACCTCCAGCGCCGTCCAGGCCAGTCCTCCCTCTCTTATTCCTATCCCGGCGGGTCGTCAAGCATCGAGGACGGCCGCCAGCGGAAGGCGGGGGGGGCCGGGCCGGGCCGAATCCGATACAATGAGGCGGTGCGACTCCCTGCCGACGCCATCCACGCTCTGGTCACGGGCGAGCACGGGGACCCCTTCTCGGTGCTGGGTCCCCATCGCGACGCCGCGGGATCACTGACGATCCGGGCCTTCCTGCCCGGGGCGCGGGCGGTGGAGGCGGTGGCCGAGGGCGGCGCCCCACCCCACCGGCTCCTGGCGCTCCACCCCGCCGGGCTCTGGGAGGGGTCCATCCCCGAGAGGGCCCCCGGCGCCACCGCGCCGCTCCGCTACCGGCTGAGGGTCACCGATGGCCAGGGGCGCACCCGCGAGATCGAGGATCCATACCGCTTCGCGCCCACGCTCTCGGATTACGATCTCCATCTCCTGGGCGAGGGGACGCATTACCGCGTCTACGACAAGCTCGGTGCCCACCCGGCGCGGGTCGACGGCGTGAAGGGCGTGATCTTCGCCGTCTGGGCCCCCAATGCCCGGCGGGTCAGCGTGGTCGGGGACTGGAACAGCTGGGACGGCCGCCGCCACCCCATGCGGCTCCATCCTGCCAACGGCATCTGGGAGCTGTTCGTCCCCAGCGTGACGGAGGGAGCGCGCTACAAGTTCGAGGTCCTGGCGCGCTCGGGCGCGCCGCTGGCGCTCAAGGCCGACCCCTACGCCGTCTGCTTCGAGCCGGACGAGCCGCGCACGGCCTCCGTCGTCCGCGATCTCTCCGGCTACCAGTGGCAGGACGCCGCGTGGATGGCCGGGCGGGGGAACCGCCAGGGCCTGGCCCAGCCGATGTCCATCTACGAGGTGCATCTCGGCTCCTGGCGCCGCGTGCCCGAGGAGGGCGGGCGCTTCCTCGGCTATCACGAGCTGGCGGATCAGCTCGCCGACTACGTGACCGACCTGGGCTTCACCCACGTGGAGCTCCTGCCCGTGATGGAGCACCCCTTCTACGGCTCCTGGGGCTACCAGACCATCGGCTACTACGCGCCCACGCGGCGGTACGGCGAGCCCCGCGACTTCATGGTCTTCGTGGACCGTCTGCACCAGCGCGGCGTCGGCGTCATCCTCGACTGGGTGCCGGCCCACTTCCCCCAGGACGCCCATGGCCTCACCTTCTTCGACGGCAGCCACCTCTACGAGCACGCGGACCCCCGCCTGCGCGAGCACCCGGACTGGGGCACGCGCGTCTTCAACTTCGGGCGGCTGGAAGTGGCCAACTTCCTCATCGGCAACGCGCTCTACTGGCTGGACCGCTACCATGCGGACGGGCTGCGCGTGGACGCGGTGGCCTCCATGCTCTACCTCGACTACTCGCGCCAGCCCGGCGAGTGGCTCCCAAATCAGTTCGGCGGCCGGGAGAACCTGGAGGCCATCGCCTTCGTCAAGCGCCTCAACGAGGTGGTGTACGGCCTCTACCCGGATGTGCTGATGGTCGCGGAGGAGTCCACCGCCTGGCCCGCGGTGTCGCGCCCGGTGTACCTCGGGGGCCTGGGCTTCGGGCTCAAGTGGAACATGGGCTGGATGCACGACGTGCTGGACTATCTGCGCCACGAGCCCGTCCACCGCAGGTACCACCACAACCAGCTCACCTTCGGGATGCTCTACGCCTGGAGCGAGAACTTCCTCCTGCCCCTCTCCCACGACGAGGTGGTGTACGGCAAGGGGTCGCTCCTCGGCAAGATGCCGGGCGACGACTGGCAGCGCTTCGCCAACCTGCGCCTCCTCTACGCCTTCATGTGGGGCTACCCGGGCAAGAAGCTCCTGTTCATGGGCGGCGAGATCGCCCAGCCCGCCGAGTGGGACCACGAGCGGAGCCTCGACTGGCATCTCCTCGACGCGGGCCCGTATCACCGCGGCGTCCAGCGGCTCGTGGCGGACCTGAACCGGCTCTACCGGAGCGAGCCGGCGCTGCACGAGCGCGACGCCGAGCCCGAGGGGTTCCGGTGGATGGACTGCAGCGACTGGGAGCAGAGCGTCATCTCCTTCGTCCGCTTCGCGCGCGAGGAGCGGGGCCTCGTCCTCTGCGTCTGCAACTTCACCCCCGTCCCCCGGCCCGGCTACCGCGTGGGCGTCCCGCGCGCGGGCTGGTGGGCGGAAGCCGTCAACACGGACAGCGCGCTCTACGGCGGCAGCGACGTGGGGAATGCGGGCGGCGTGCACAGCCAGCCTGTCCCGTGGCACGGCCAGCCGCACTCGGTCCTCCTCACGCTGCCCCCGCTGGGGGGGCTCCTGCTCCGCCACGCGGGCCCGTGAGCCCAGCCGTGCCGGCTCCCGTCAGGACGCGGCCGGGCGCGTCCTATCCGCTCGGTGCCACGTGGGACGGCGCCGGGGTGAACTTCGCGCTCTTCAGCGAGCACGCGACGGCCGTGGAGCTCTGCCTCTTCGACACCGCCGATCCGGCCCGGGAGGCGCAGCGGATCCCGGTCCAGGAGCGCACCGACCAGGTCTGGCACCTCTATGTGCCCGGGGCGCGGCCGGGACTGCTCTACGGCTATCGCGTCCACGGCCCGTACGACCCCGCGGTCGGCCATCGCTTCAATCCGGCCAAGCTCCTCCTGGACCCCTACGCGCGCGCCCTGGCGGGCCCGCTCCGCTGGGACGATGCGCTCCTCGGCTACCGCGGGGGCGAGCCCGCGAGCGACGCCGCCCCCGACGAGCGGGACAGCGCCCCCTGCGTGCCGAAGAGCGTGGTGGTGGATCCGGCCTTCTCCTGGGACGGCGACCGCCGGCCGCGGACGCCGTGGCACGAGACCGTCATCTACGAGCTGCACGTCAAGGGATTCACCGCCCGCCACCCGGACGTCCCCGAGGCGCTGCGCGGCACCTATGCGGGGCTCGCCGCGCCGGCGGTGGTGGATCACCTCTGCCGCCTCGGCGTCACCGCGGTGGAGCTCCTGCCGGTGCATCACTCGGTGCCGGAGCGCGCGCTGGTGGACCGTGGGCTCACCAACTACTGGGGCTACAACTCCATCGGCTACTTCGCCCCCGATGCCCGCTTCGCCGCCGCCGGCTCACGGGGGGAGCAGGTGGCCGAGTTCAAGAGCATGGTCAGGACGCTCCACGGGGCGGGGATCGAGGTCATCCTGGACGTGGTCTACAACCACACGGCCGAGGGCGGGCGCCAGGGACCGACGCTCTGCTTCCGCGGCATCGACAACGCCGCCTACTACCGCCTCCGGCCCGACGACCGCGCCGAGTACGTGGACTACACCGGCTGCGGCAACACGCTGGACATGACGCATCCGCGGACGCTCCAGCTCATCATGGACAGCCTCCGCTACTGGGTGCTCGAGATGGGCGTGGACGGCTTCCGCTTCGACCTGGCCTCGGCGCTGGCGCGGGAGCTGCACGACGTGGACCGCCTCTCCTCCTTCTTCGACGTGATCCACCAGGACCCGGTGATCTCCCAGGTGAAGCTCATCGCCGAGCCCTGGGATCTCGGCGAGGGCGGCTACCAGGTGGGCAATTTCCCGGCGGGCTGGGCCGAGTGGAACGGCAAGTACCGCGACACCATCCGCCGCTACTGGAAGGGCGACGGGGGGCAGGTGGCCGAGCTCGGTTACCGGCTCACCGGCAGCAGCGACCTCTACGAGCGGGGCGGCCGGCGGCCCTCGGCGAGCGTCAACTTCGTCACGGCTCACGATGGCTTCACGCTGGCCGATCTCGTCGCCTACAACGGCAAGCACAACGAGGCGAACGGCGAGGGCAACCGCGACGGCACCGACGAGAACTGGTCCTGGAACTGCGGGGTCGAGGGCCCGACGGAGGACCCCGACGTCCTGGCCCTGCGCGCGCGCCAGGTCCGGAATTTCCTGGCGACCCTGCTCCTCTCCCAGGGGATCCCGATGCTCGCGGCCGGCGATGAGATCGGCAGGAGCCAGGGCGGCAACAACAACGCCTACTGCCAGGACAGCGCGCTGTCGTGGTTCCCGTGGCCGCTCTCCCGACAGGCCCTCGGCCAGCTCGAGTTCACGCGTCGGCTGATCCGGCTCCGGCTCGGGCACCCGGTGTTCCACCGCCGGATGTTCTTCCAGGGCCGCCGCATCCGGGGCTCGGAGGTGAAGGATCTGTCCTGGTTCCGCCCCGACGGCAAGGAGATGACCGAGGAGGAGTGGCATGACGGGCTGAGCCGCTGTCTCGGGCTCAGACTCGCGGGGGACGCCATCGAGGAGGTGGACGACCGGGGCGACCGCATCGCCGGCGACTCCTTCCTCGTGCTGCTCAACGCCCACCACGAGGAGATCGCCTTCGTGCTCCCCGCCCACCGGGCCCGGATGCGCTGGGAGCTCACGCTCGACACCCGGGACTGGGAGCTGGGGCCGCGGCGGCAAACCTTCGGGGCCGGGGATGCTTTCCCCCTCATGGGCCGCTCGCTGGCCGTGTTCCGGCTGAGGAGGCGAGCCCCGCGCTCGAGGGACCCCTTGGAGATATCCTGAAGGAGGGACGGCCCATCATGGTCGACAGCCAGGAATTCGACTCCGAGCTTCACCGCACGGCGCTGGCCCAGCTGGACCGTGTCGCGGCGAGACTCGACCTCGACCCGGACATCCACGAGCGGCTGCGCGTCCCGCGCCGGGCGCTGGTCGTCTCCGTCCCCATCCGGATGGACACGGGCAAGACCAAGGTGTTCATCGGCTACCGCGTCCACCACAACACCGCGCTCGGCCCCACGAAGGGGGGACTGCGGTACCACGAGGACGTCAACCTGGGCGAGGTCACGGCGCTGGCCATGCTGATGACCTGGAAGTGCGGGCTCATGGGGCTCCCCTACGGCGGCGCCAAGGGCGGCGTCCGCTGCAACCCCAGGGAGCTGTCCGGGGCCGAGCTGGAGCACCTGACCCGCCGCTACACGGCGGAGATCATCCTCCTGATCGGACCGGACCACGACATCCCCGCCCCGGACCTCGGCACCGACGAGCAGACCATGGCGTGGATGATGGACACCTACTCCATGACCCAGGGCAAGAGCGTCCCCGGAGTCGTCACGGGCAAGCCGCTCATCATCGGCGGCTCGGTGGGCCGGCGGGAGGCGACGGGCCGCGGCATCGTCTACGTCCTCTACCAGGCGGCGCGCCACCTGGGCCACGAGCTCAGGGGGCGCCGGGTCGTCGTCCAGGGCTTCGGCAACGTCGGCGGCGTCGCCGCGCGCCTGCTGTGGCGAGACGGCTGCCTCATCACCGGCGTGAGCGACTTCCGCGGCGGGGTCTGGAACCCCGCCGGGCTCGACATCCGCCAGCTCGAGACCCATGTGGCCGAGAGCGGCAGCGTGGCGGGCTTTCCCGGCGCCGATCCGCTCAGCAACGCCGAGCTCCTCGAGCAGCCCTGCGACATCCTCATCCCCGCGGCCGTGGGCTCGCAGATCCGCGAGGACAATGCCGGGCGCATCAAGGCCAGCGTCGTCGTGGAAGGGGCCAATGGCCCCACGACGCCGGAGGCCGACGTGCTCCTCCACGACCGCGGCATCACGGTGATCCCCGACGTGCTCGCCAACGCCGGCGGCGTCGTCGTCTCCTACTTCGAGTGGGTGCAGGGGCTGCAGTACTACTTCTGGAAGGAGAGCGAGATCACCTCGCGGCTGCAGGAGATCATGGCGCGGGCCTTCAACCGCGTATGGACGCTGGGCCAGAAGGAAGGGGTGGACCTCCGCACGGCCGCGCTGATGGAGGGCGTCCGCCGGGTCGCCGAGGGCCACCGCGTCCGCGGCCTCTACCCGTAGCCCACCGAAGGTGTGAACCCGCGGGCCTGGCCGGCACGGTCAGGGAGGTGCTCGACCGGGCGCGCCTGGCTACCGGCGAGTGATCAGCGCCGGATTCGGCGATCGGGTTCGACCGGCATGAATGATCACGATCGGCCTCCCCCCGTGCCCTCAAGGCGCCACATGCCCTGGATCTACCGGTAGCCGACCTGGAGCTTCACGAACGCCTCGCTCTGCTCCGGGGTGGCGAAATCTCGGGCGGTGCCGCCTCGGCGGTAGCCGGTGAGGCGATACTCGCCCAGAAGCCGCACGTTGGTCTCCTCCCGCTCGAAGAGCGTGTACCCGACCCCCAGGCTCGCCCGGGTGTCGGCCGACCAGATTCCTGCCTGGCGCGCGAGGCCGTCGTCCCACAGGTGCTCGAACCTGGCGGCGACGTCCAGGGGCTTCGCGAGCCTGTACGTCAGCCCGAACGAGACCATCTTCTCCTCGAACGACCTTCCGAGCCGCTCCCCGGAGCTCTGGAGGACGTAGCGCTCCCGGGCCAGGGCGGCGGCGAACTCGACCTCCGCCGTCACACGACCCAGGGTGTATCCTGCCGAGGCTGTTGCGGTCGTGTTGCGTCGAGCGTCCCCGGGTTCTGACAGGACCGCCGCGGCCAGGAGGAGGTCCTTGAACGGCGCAACGCTCGCGGCGACGATGAATGATGTGACGTCGTCGGTCTCGGCCCGGAAGCCCGCGTCGGTCGAGCGCACGACTGACTCCGCATCGAAGAGGCCGGACGCGAACAGGTGATTCATCTGCTCTTCTCCGCGGTAGACGGTTGCGGAAAGATCCAGTGCCCATGTCTTCAACGTCAGGCCGAGCGTCGCCCCGGCCTGTTTGACCTCGTACGCGTCCTGAGTCATGGGGTCCGTGACCAGGCGCGAGAAGAAGGCGCCGAACGGTTGAGTCCGAAAGCCGAAGACCCCGTAGACGGGGACCTCTTCGCTCCTCAGCGTGATCGTCCCTTCGTCGATCGTCACCTTGTCGTCTACCGGCTGGCCCTGATCCGTCGTCTGCGCCCCGAACCACTCCGAGGTGAGCACCAGCCGGGCGGTGAGGAAGTCCAAAGGCCTCGCCTCAAGGCCCACCGAGGCCCTCCGGAGGAAGAGGTCCGACGTCGAGCCACTGTGCGTGTCTCCCACGTCCTTGTGGGCGCGCCATCGGCCCTCGCCTTCCACCTTCAGCGTGAAGGCGATCGATTCCTCGTCGCGCCTCTTCAACTCCTGCCGCACCTCGTCCCTCAGCGCGTCTGCCACTTCCTGGGGCGCTGGCGGGACGACCCCCTCGATCTCCTTCTTCAGCGCCTCGTATTCCTCTTGGGTGAGGATGCCCTTCCTAATGAGCAGCCGAGCCAAGGCCTCGTCGCTCGCGCCCGCCGTGGTCAGGCTCGGACAGGCCAGGGCGGACAGGACGGACAGAAACATGCTGACCAGCAGTCTGCGCATGGCGTTCCCTTCTCCCTCGGGCTGGATTAGGGCGCTGGGCGCAAGGCCGCTGGCCGCTCGGGATTGAATCGACGCTCGTCGGTCAGGACATCCGCTGAACCTCTCTCGGAGCGGGAGGGACGTTCACGACGACGCGGCGCTTGCAGCGCCGGCACTTGAGCTCGAGGCCGCCGTCGCGCCAGCGGGCCAGCAGGTTGCCGCAGTCGCAGCGGCATTCCCCGCCCCGCAGACCCGCGGCGGTCGCGTCGGTAGCACGAGCCCGCATCACCGCTGGGTCACCGGGTAGTGCTGCATCCATGCGACGCGGCCATGGTGATGTTCACCAGAGGTAGAAGACCGGGACCCAGGCCGCGAGGATGAGCGCGACGCCGGCCAGGTGCGGCAGGAGCGCGAGCCTGACACGGCGGCCGTCGGCCGTCTGGAGCGCCAGGATCCGGCGGCCGAGATGGAGGCTCCAGACCGCGCCCCCGGCCAGCAGCGCGCCCCGGATCACGTCGGTGGCGAGCCCGGGAAAGCCCACGCCCTTGAGGTAGCCGAAGGTGAGCTGGCTCAGGCCGAGGAAGAGGGACAGAAGGCTCAAGGGCGTGTAGAGGTACCCGATCCGGGTGAACAGCTCACGCATCCGGGCCGGCTCGCCGAGGACGGGCTCGAGCAATCGGCCGGAGAGCCACGTGAGTGCGGAGAAGAGACCGACGGTGAGCAGGGTCACTCCGAGCAGGAAGGCGACGATGCTCATCCCGTCGAGCAGGTTGAACACCTCGCCCGCGTCCGGGTGATCGGACAGGAGCCACCAGGGGGCGCTGGAGCCGATGACGCTGCCGAGACCGGCGGCGAGGGCGAGGCTGCCGAGGAGCTCCTTCAGCCGTGGGAAGAGGGGATTCACCGTCCAGTGGAAGACGCCCAGCGGGAGGCCGATGGCGCCGAAGAGGAAGACGACCTCCCAGACGAGCGGCTCGGCGGTGTTGATGTGGAGCAGCTCCTCTCCCGGGCGACGGAGTCTCAGGTGAATCGAATCCCGCCAGCCGGCGCAGCGGAAGCACATGAGGCAATACCGGTTTGTCGCCATCTTCGGGAGATAGATGAAGACCGGGCACGGATCTTTCTTCCCGGTCTGCCCGCGAGCCGGCGTCCATGCCGCGAGGCGCGCGTGATCCACCCGGAAGTGCATGGCCCCGAGGCGCGAGAAGACGCCGAAGAGCAGGCTCACCGGACAGAGGTAGCGGCACCAGACCCAGCCCCTCCGCGTGTAGATCAGCGCGACGGTCACGGCCAGCGCCGTGGACCCGCCGAGGATCAGGAGCTGGGGCGCCGGATACTCGTAGACGCCGATGAGCTGACCGTAGATCGTGATGCCGACGAACGCGAGGAGCGGGATCCCGCCCCAGCGCATCCAGCGCGGGATGGGGCGGTCCCCGCCGAAGCGCGAGGCCCATGCCGCCAGCGCCCCCTCCGGGCAGAGGAAGCCGCACCAGGCGCGGCCGAAGAGGATCATCGAGAGGACGACGAAGGGCCACCAGAGGTACCAGAAGACGAATTGCGAGAAGCGAACGACGCTCGTGAAGGGGGTGGCGTCCTCGGGCGGCGCCGGCAGGAGCGGTGGCACGAGGATCAGGGCCAGGTAGACGAGGATCATGCAGAGGTGGAGCGCCGGGAGGACGCGGGGGTGTCGCAGGAAGGCCAGCTCGATGCGGGCCGCCAGCCTCGACCCGAGGGCAGGAGGGGGGGCGGACGAGGACGTCTCCGGCCCGCGGTGATCGGCCGCGGAGGCCCCGTCGCACACGACCGGGACGGATGAATGCGCCGGGCCCCTCATCTCACCGGCTCCCCTTCGGCGCCGGATGCGTGAGCTTCCACTCGACCTGCACGGGGTTCCACCACCGGGAGACGCCGGTCTCGAGGTCCGTGTGACGCCCGAATCCCACCTTGACGGGAGGGGCGATGGTCAGCGTGATCGTGTAGCCCCCGGGCCCGGGGAGCCTGAGGTTGTTGCCGTAGCGCATCCCGTCGCGCGTGACCAGCGGATGGAGCTGGCCGGCCCCCGCGTCACCGCCGTCCTGCCGCCGCGCGCGGTACGAGACCGACAGGTACGGGACGAACTCGCCGGCGCCGAAGCCGTTCCTGTTCCCCTTCTGGGCCCGGACGTCGACGGCCAGGAACAGGGACGCGCCGCCGGGTGGCGCGAACAGCGACCGGCCCGCCGCGTCCGGTCCCTGCACGGCGAGCGGCGGCAGGGAGCCGGCGACGATGGTCAGGCCGGCCTCCGGCCCGGCCACCGACTCCATCGCGGCTTCCTTCGGGGCTGCCGTCGAGAGACCGACGAGGCCCACGAGCAGGAGGAGGACGAACAGCAGCGTTTCCCGAGAGATCGTTGGCTTCGAAGTCATCATCGCCTCCTCAGTAGCCGCCCTTCTTGCCTGGGCCGAAGTACTTGAACGACCACTCCACCTGGAACGGCTTCCACCAGGGAATCTTCGAGGCCAGACCAAGACCCTGCCGCACCGGGGCGTCCGGGCCTCCGCTCCCTGGCGGCTCGACGATGAAGATCAGCTTGTAGTTGCCGAGCCCGGGCATCTTAAGGTTGGCCCCATAGTGAGGGCCGTCGTTGGCCACCATCGGGTGGAGCAGCCCCGACTGCTCGTGCCCGGTGTCGAGGTTCTTCAGCGTGTAGCGCACGGTGAGGGCCGGCACCCACTCGCCGTCCCGGAACCCGTGCTTGTTGCCCTTCACGGCGTGGATGTCCGCTTCGAGATGGATGTTCGATTTCGCCCTCGGGAGATAGAGCGGCTTCCCCTGGTGGCTGGCCGGCTCCATCTCGATCGGCTGGAGATAGACGGCCGCCACCTCGAGCCCCGCTGCCTCGATTACTTTCGGCTCCCCGATGGGGACCTCCTTGGAGAGCGCCGATCCCGGTACGAGCCCGAGCGCCAGGGCTACTGCGACGACTACGGTTCGACGCGCACTCATGCGCTTTCCCCTCCTCGAGGTCATGGGTGAACCGTTTCGGCGCTCGCCAGCCTCCCGCGCCGCCGGAAGAGGTGGCCGACCGCGACGATCGCTGCGCCGACGAGGACTGCCTGGAGCCCCACGCTCTCCCACGTCGGGTAGAGGCCGAGAAAGTCCCACGTGGGGATCCCGCTCGCCGGCGTGATCCCGACGAGCCCCGACTCCTGCAGCTCCCGGATGCCCCTGCCGGCGAAGACGAAGGCGAGGTAGTAGAGCAGCACGGACGTGACCGTGAAGAACGGCCCGATGGGAATGCGGAGCGCGCCGGATCGGAGGAGGAGAAACATCAGGACGAGGACGAGGGACCCGACGCCGAGACCCGCCAGCACCGCCCCTCCCTCGCCGGGGCCGCTCCCGGCGAGGAGCGCCTCGTAGAACAGGACCGTCTCTGCGCCCTCCCGATAGACCGCCAGGAACGCGGCGGACCAGAGGGTGACGAGGCTGCCCGCCCCCAGCGCGGCCTGCACCTTCGTCCGGACGTAGCGTTGCCAGCGGTCGGCCTCTGCCTTGCTGGTGAGCCAGTAGCTCACGTAGAAGAGCACGGCGGTGGCCAGGAGCATCGCGGCGCCCTCGAGCGTCTCCTGGTGGCGGGGGCTCACGGTGAAGAGGGTCCGGATCGCGATCGCCGTCAGCACGCTCGCCACGAGCGCGACGGCGCTCGCTCGGTAGACCACGCCAACCCTGCCCCGGTGGCCGGACTTGAGGAGGTACGCCGCCAGGGCCGTGACGATCAGGATGGCCTCGAAGCCCTCGCGCACGATGAGGATCAGCCCGTTGAGGAAGGCGCCCCAGTGGCCGCGGTTCTGGTCCAGGAGCGCCGCCGCCTGATGAATCCGGCCCTTCAGCGCCTCCACCGCCTCGGCGACGGTATCCGCCGGCTCCCCGGCGACGATCAAGCCCCGGAGGTGCACGAAGCCCGCCTCGATCTCGGCCTTCCGTCGCGGGGCGCGTGCCGCCACGGCGGCCTCCAGCCCCTGCCCCTCGAAGAGATCGAAGTAGGCGCTCATGAGGAGCGCCTTGGCCCCCTCGCGGTCGCCGGCCCGGTGACGCTCGCTTGCCTGTTCAAGGCGAGCGGAGATCTGCGTCGTCAGCGCCTGCGCCGCGAGCGCGCGCGGGACGGCGTCCGCCTCGGGCCCGACACTCTCTTCCTTCTCGGCGAGGGGCGTCGCCGTCGCGCCGGCCCGGACCAGCTCCCGCGCGTCCTGGTCGAGCGCCTCGCGCAGCGCCGCGATCTGCTGCCGCACCCGCAGCGCCGGCTCCCCCCTCGTCATGGCCTGCCGGAGCCCCCCGAACATCCGTTCCAGCTCCCGCGCGCGCCGGACGGAGATCTCCCGGCGGACGGCGGCCTCCATGCCGCGCTCTTCGAACGGGCCGAAGTACGCGTCGGCGGCGAGGTCCTGCGCGCCCCGCAGATCCTTGGCTTCGTACGCCCTCACGGCGCGATCCAGCACGCCCGAGATCTCGCCGACGATCTCCAGCCAGGGGCCCGGCAGCGCCTCGGTCCCGCCGAGCGCGACGGACGCGACGAGCAGGACGCCCACAGTGGCTCCCACCCCGATCCGGACGCGCGGTTCTCTTGTCATCCGTGCTCTCCCAGATGTGACTTAGGCAACCCTAACTCTGACAACACACACACCCTAATGTCAATGGGAATTTCTCCGGTGCCCTGGACAGCCGCCGAGAGCCCGGAAGAAGCCTCCGGATCGGTCAGGTCGCGGCTCGGGCAGCGAGAGGTGCCGGCTCTACTCGGACGAGACTGTCGAGGTCCTTCGGTTCATCGAGCCGGCCCAGCGGCTCGGCCGCACGCTGGGCGAGATCAAGGAGCCAGGCCCTGGGATGCCTCATGGCCGGTGCACCGGATGACAGGAAGGCGCGGGTACTTCGGGAAGCTCGGGTCCTCGGCCGCACGCCCGCATCGGTAGAACACCGACCCGCGTCCGGACGTGACGCGTCGCACGTGACGGCAATTCGCGCACAGTCCCGCGACCTGCCGCTCGCGCGCTGGATCGGGCACGTCCTTCATCTCGTGCCAGCGTAGCGAGCGGGCGCCGGCCCGTCAACCTGCCGGGACGGAGAGACCTGCCCCGCGGTCCGGACCCCGAGTGTGCTACCCTCGCTCCCGCCAGGGCAGCGCGGTGACGGCTGACAACCCCATGACGCAAAGGGACAGGTCAATGACGACCCAGGTGAGCGAGCCGCGGATGGAGCTGGAGCAGCACTTGCACATGTACCGCCAGATGGCGAAGATCCGCGCCTTCGAGGAGCAGGTGAACGAGCTGTACAAGAGCGCGAAGATGCCGGGCCTGGCCCACCTCTACGCGGGCGAGGAGGCCGTGGCGGTCGGTGTCTGCGAGGCCCTGCGCCGCGACGACTTCATCACGAGCACGCATCGCGGGCACGGCCACTGCCTGGCGAAGGGGGCGTCGGTCAACCGGATGTTCGCCGAGCTGCTCGGCAAGGAGCC
>JACPIQ010000010.1 GCA_016188005.1 Candidatus Rokuibacteriota bacterium
GCCCCGTCTCCGTTCTGCGGATGAACCAGTAGAGGAAGCCGAAGGCCACGACCGCCCCCACGCTGGCCACGAGCTGCGGGAGGCCGACGTAGAGGCCTGCCAGCGAGATGCGGCCTTGCACCCACGGGGTCTTCACCAGCTGGAAGTCCGCCCCCCAGAGCGCCTGGGCGGCCGAGCGCAGGAAGACGGCCAGGCCGAACGTGGCGAAGATCTGGGCGAGCATCGGCGCACCGAGGATCCACCGGACAATCCCATGGTACGTGGCCACGCCGAGGAGGAAGAGGAGTCCGGCCGTGAGGGGGAGCGAGACCAGCGGGTCGAGCCGCCACAGCGACCAGGCCCAGAAGGTGGAGAACATGGCGAGCATGAGGAACTCGCCGTGCGCGAAGTTCACGATCTCCATGAGGCCGAAGATGAGGGACAGGCCGGCGGCGATGAGGGCGTAGATGAAGCCCATGAGGAGCCCGCCGATGATTCCCTGGAGCAGTACCTCGACGGTCATCGCCGGCTACTGTAGCATGCTCCCCCCCGCGCTCAGCTGATGTACGCCCGGCGCAGCGCCTCGCCGTCAAGCAGCCTCGACGGGTTGCGCTCCTCCATCACGATCTGGCCGAGCCGCATCACGTACACGCGCGAGGCGATGCCGAGGGCCGCCCGCACGTTCTGCTCCACCACCAGCACGGTGGTGCCCAGCTCCCGCGCCACGCGCCCCAGCACCGCGAACATCTCCTTGACCAGGAGCGGACTCAGCCCCTCGGACGGCTCGTCGAGCAGGAGGAGCCGCGGCCGCAGGATCATCGCCCGGGAGATCGAGAGCATCTGGCGTTCGCCCCCGGAGAGCGAGCCGGCGCGCTGGGACAAGCGCTCGCGGAGCCGCGGGAAGAGCGCGAAGACCTCCTCGAGCCGCCGGGGGAGCTCCTGGCGGCTCCGGAGCAGGTAGGCGCCCAGCTCGAGGTTCTCTCCCACCGAGAGCGGCGCGAACACCCGACCCCCCTGCGGGACGAGCGCCATCCCGTTCCGCACGTGGTCCGACGCGCGCGTCCCCTCGATCCGCTGCCCCCGGTAGACGATGGCGCCCTGCGACGGGCGCAGCAGCCCGAAGATCGTCCGCACGGTGGTGGTCTTGCCGGCCCCGTTGGGCCCGAGCATCGCCACGACCTCCCCCTCGTTCACGCGCAGGGAGAGGCCCTCGAGCACGACCTTCTTGTCGTACCCGGCGGTCACGTCCGACAGCTCCAGCAGCGGCGCGCCCATCCTCTCCCCGCCGTGCCCCTCAGAGCCCCAGGTACACGCGCACGACCTCGTCGTTGTGCTGCACCTCGTCCGGCGTCCCCTCGGCGATCTTGCGCCCGGCGTCCAGCACCACCACCCGGTCGGAGATGTCCATCACCGCCTCCATGTGGTGGTCGATCAGCAGCACGGTGCACCCGCGCCGCACGAGTCCGCGGATCACGCCGAGGATCGTCTCCGTGGCGTCGCGCCCGAGTCCGGCCGCGGGCTCGTCCAGGAGCAGCAGGTCGGCCTCCGTGGCCATGGCCCGCGCGATGGCCAGGAGCTTCTGCTCGCCGTAGGCCAGGTTCTGCGCCAGCTCGCCCGTCTTGGCCCCGAGCCCCAGCTCCTCCAGGATGGCCCGGGCCCGGCCCCTCGCGGCCCCCCGTTCCGCCCGGAGGGCCGCTCCTCCGAACACCGCGTGGGTCAGCCGCTCGCCACGCTGACGCTGGAGACCCAGCGTCACGTTCTCGAGCGCCGTCATCCGGTGGAAGAGCCGGAGATCCTGGAAGGTCCGGGCGAGCCCCAGCGCCACGATGCGGTCGGGCCCGAGGCCCGTGATGTCGTGGTCGCGGTAGCGCACGTGTCCGGCCGAGGGCCGGACGAAGCCCGAGATGAGGTTGAAGGCCGTCGTCTTGCCGGCGCCGTTGGGGCCGATGAGGCTGGTCACCTTCCCCTGCTCGACCGAGCAGGACAGCGCGTCCACGGCCCGCAGGCCGCCGAAGTCCTTGGTCAGGCCCTCGATCTCGAAGTACGCCACGCTAGCGGGCCGGCCGCTCGCGGAGGAGCCCCGCGGGCAGGAAGCGCATGAACGCGATGAGCAGCACCCCGTACAGGATGCGGCGCAGCGGATCGGCGATGCTGGACGGCACCGCCAGGAACTTGAGCAGCTCCGGCAGGACGATGAGCACCAGCGCGCCCAGCATGGAGCCGAGCACGTTGCCCTTGCCGCCGATGATGACGATCGCCAGGATGAAGATCGACTCGTGGATGTCGAAGCTCGGGGGATCGATGAACGAGGTCACGCCCGCGTAGAGCGCGCCGCCCAGCGCGGCCAGCGCGCAGCCGACGACGAAGACCTGCACCTTGAAGCGCGTCACGTCCTTGCCGAGCGAGCGGGCGGCTCCCTCGTCCTCCCGGATGGCCCGGAGCACGGCCCCGAAGGGGGACACGGCGATCCGCCAGGCCACCCACCCCGCGAGCCCGGCGAGCGCCACCGCGAGCACGAGCAGGCTGCGGTAGCTCGCGAAGGGGAAGCCGGAGAGCGACGGGCGGGGGATGCCCGAGATCCCGAACGGGCCGTTGGTCAGCGCCGGCCAGTTCAGCAGGACGCTGACGATGATCACCTGGAAGCCGAACGACGCGATGATGTAGTGGTCGCCGGTGACCTTGAGCGTGGGCACGGCCAGCAGCGCGGCCACCAGCGCCGCGATCCCCATGCCGACGCCGGCGGCGGCGAAGAAGTTGGCGCCGGCCTTCGTGGTCAGCAGCGCCGTCGCGTACGCGCCGATGGCCATGAACGCCGCGTGGGCGATGGACACCAGCCCGGTGAGCCCGACGAGCAGGTTCAGCGAGACCGCCAGGATGGCGTAGAGGCTGGCCAGGATCAGCACGTAGAAGACGTAGTCCACCGGCTGCTACTTCGCCTGCCGCGGCCCCAGCAAGCCCGTGGGGCGGAGAAGGATGAACGCGGCGAGGACGCCGAAGGCGATGGCCTGCTTCCACTCGGAGGCGATCTTCCAGATGCCGACGTTCTCGACGACCCCGATCAGGAATCCGCCCGCCACGCCGCCGGACAGGGCGCTGGTGCCCCCGACGATGACGGAGATGGTCGCGATGAGGAGGGCGCTCATCCCCGAGGACGGCGCGATGCCGGTGTCGATGGCCGAGAGCACCACGGAGCAGCCGGCCAGGAGGGAACCCACCGCGTAGACGACGAGGCGGATCCGGTCCTCGTTGATGCCCACGATCTCGGTCATCTCCGGGTCCGCCGCCAGCGCGCGGATGGCCTGGCCCACGCGGCTCCGCCGGAGGAACAGCGCCAGGCCGCCCCAGAGGCCGAGGCTCGCGGCGAGGCCCACGATCTGCAGGCCGGTGATCCAGACGGGGCCCACCCGCAGGCCCTGCTGGAGCGGCTCGGCCACGGGCACCAGGCGCGGATCACTCTTCCAGACGATGATCACGAGGTTCTCGATGAGGACGTAGAGCCCGAGCGAGCTGAGCAGGGTCTCCATGTCGGAGGCCCCGATGCCCCGCAGGGGCCGGTACAGGAACCGCTCGATGGCCATGCCGAGCAACGCCGTCACGAGGAGCGTGGCCGCCACCGCCACGACGAAGGGAGCCTCGAGGGCCGCGAGGGTGTGAAAGAACACGTAACCGCCCAGCGTGTAGACGCCGCCGTGGGCGAAATGGAAGGTCCGGGTCGTCCCGTAGACCACCCAGAACCCCAGCGCCAGCAGCGCGTACGCGCTCCCCGCGATGAGGCCGTTGACGGTCAGCTGGAGCAGCTCGCCCATGGGTATCGGGGAGGGGGAGTGCCCCCCTCCCCGCCGGGGAGATCCTAGCGCCCGTAGGGGGTGAGCTTGCCCCCCTTCACCACCATGAAGCGCGCCGGCCAGACGACCTGGCCGTCCTGGTCGAAGTTGAGAGTCCCCGAGACACCCTCGAAGTTCTTCACCTTGTAGAGGAAGTCCCGGATCTGGGGGCCCGTGGTGGCGCCGCTGGCGAGCGCGGCGCCGAGGAGCCGGTAGCCGTCGTAGCACGTGGCCACGTAGATGGCCGGCACCTTCCCGTGCTTCGCCTTGTAGCGCGCCACGAACTCGCGCATCTTGGGCGTGCCCCCCACCGGATCCCATGGCCACTGGGGCATGATCGCGCCCTCGCGGGCGGCCCCGGCGATCTCGGTGGTGACGGGCGCGCTGGCGCCGGAGTACAGCAGCCACGGCGTCTCGATGCCGAGCTGCTTGGCCTGCTTGAGCGCGTAGCCGATCTCCTTGTCGTGGCTGTACATGAAGATGAGGTCCGGCGCCGCGGCCCGGATCTTGGTGAGCGGCGTCCGGTAATCGGTGGCCCCGATGTCGTGGGCCTCGGCCGCCGGCGTCGTCATGCCCAGCCGCGCCGCGGTCTGCGAGAAGACGGTCCGGCCCGAGAGCCCGAACTCGTTGTTCACGTACAGGATCGCGACCTTCTTGGCGCCCAGCTTCCGCGCCGCGAATTCCGCCGCCTGGACCACCTCCACCTCGCTCCCCGCGATGTTGGAGAAGGTGAAGTCCCCCGCCTGCCGGATCTTCTCGCTGGTCGCCATGGTGTTCAGCAGGACGACCTTGTTCTGCTCCGCCAGCGGGGCCAGGGCCAGCACCACGCTCGAGCCGTAGGTGACGAAGGCCGGCACCTTGTGGAGGTTGACCAGCTTCGTCAGGCCCGCGATGGCCAGCTTGGGCTGCGCCTGGCAGTCCTCACGCATCACCTCGAGCTTGCGCCCCTTGATCCCGCCCTCCTTTGCGATGTCCTCCAGCGCCAGCTCCATGCCTTGCTGGCAGTACTCGCCGAACTGCGGCGCCGGGCCCGTGCAGAAGCACACCTCCCCCAGCCGGTACGGCTCCTGCGCGGCTGCCGGCAGCGCTCCCGCCAGCAGCGAAAGCCACGCGACCGCCATCACCACCCGCATCGTCCTCATGCCGTCCCTCCTCGTCGGCCCGCGCCGGGGACCATCGTCCCCGGTCCCGGTTTCGGTGCGCTACTTTCGGTCCTTCCAGGCCTGGAGCGGGTAGACCACGTCTGCCGCTGCCAGCTCGAAGGGGTAGATCGTCGCGTAGGCGCCCTTCTGCACCTGCTGCAGGATGGCGCGCACGCCCGTGTTCTGCCCCTTCCCGTCGAACCTGATCCCGCTCCACGGCATGATGAGTTGCTCCGGCGGGATGTTCGTGGCCGCGAGCGCCTTGCGGATCTCCTCGGGCTTGACGCTCCGGGCGCGGCTGACGGCCTCGGCGAGCGTGATGAAGCCCGTGAAGGCGCGGGCGGGGACGTCCGAGATGTCGCGGCCCCCCGGGTTGTCCTTGAGCTTCTTGAAGGCCTCGTTGACCTGGCGGATCATCGGCTTCTTCGCAGCCATGTCCAGGGCGAAGGGGGCCCGCGTGATGTGTCCCTCCACGTCCTTGCCCAGCGCGCTGACGAAGCTGGGATCGGTCCAGCCGGCGTTCTGGGCCAGGAGGAGCTTCGGGTTGTAGTCGAGGTTCTTCGCGGTCTTGACGAAGAGGATCGCGTCCGACGTGTACGAGGTGGGCAGGAACACGTCCGGGTTGGCCGCCTTGAGCTTGCCGACCTCGGCGTCCAGGTTGGTGGTCTTGGCCCGGTACGCCATCTTCACCGCCACCTCGTAGCCGTACTTCTTCGCCAGCTCCTCCTGCACCTTGGCCGAGTCCACGCCGAAGAGCGTGTCCTCGTGCATGATGCCGAGGGTCTTGATCTTCACGCCGCGCCGCTTCTCCAGGTCCTTCATGAAGTCGAACATGGCCACGCTGAAGTGCCCGTCGTGGGGCGAGGTGCGGAAGAACCACTTGAAGCCGCGCTCCGTGAGCCCCGGCGAGGAGGACTCGGCGTTCATGTAGGGCACGCCGTAGCGCTCGGCCACCTGGCTGGCGGTGGCGGTGACGCTGGAGAAGTACGCGCCGAAGAGCGCGTGCACCTTCTCCTGGGTGATGAGGCGCTCGGC
>JACPIQ010000011.1 GCA_016188005.1 Candidatus Rokuibacteriota bacterium
TTGGTGGGCCGTTACCCCGCCAACTAGCTGATAGGCCGCGAGCCCCTCCAAGAGCGGCAGCTTGCGCCACCTTTCCTCCCCGAATCTCTCGACACGAGGAACGTATCCGGTATTAGCCCCCCTTTCGAGGGGGTATCCCAGGCTCAAGGGCAGGTTACCCACGTGTTACTCACCCGTGCGCCACTAGGACCACAATATGATTGCTCACACCGTGATCCCCGTTCGACTTGCATGTGTTAAGTACGCCGCCAGCGTTCGCTCTGAGCCAGGATCAAACTCGCCATGAATGAAGCGAGAAACTTGAACCCTGGTCCCTAAAGCCCAACCAAGATGTTGCTTCGGTCGGGCGCAAGGTACTCAGTAGTTACGGATGGTGCTCACACTTCGTCGGTGAGCCAGTAACATATGCGATTTTCAAAGAACGGTCGGGGTCTCGACCCCTCTGTGAGTTGAACCAGGTCAGCTGGACGGAAACGGCCGGCTGCCTACTCTCAACACCCGCGCCGGGGCAAGAGCCGCCTCGGGGCTGGGCAAGTAGTGATGCTACCGGGGAGCACTCAGCCTGTCAAGGGATTCTTTGGGCGACATCGTCACTTCACGGTCACGCGCTTGAAGCGGCGACCGAGCTGGATCACGACATCAGCCCCTCGTGCCAGGAGCTGGCTGAGGTCTGACACCCGCTCCCCGTCCACCTTGACGGCTCCCTCGGCTATCTTCCGCCGGGCTTCGGAGTTGCTGGAAACAATCCCCGTTGCCACGAGGGCCTTCCACACGTGGATCCCCTCCCCGTCAACGACCGTGACCGTCACGACGTCAACGTTGTCAGGCACTTGCTTCTGCTGAATGACCTTGACGAATCCCCGTTCCGCCTCGGCCGAAGCGGCCTCCCCGTGATACTGGGCGGTGATCGTCCGGGCCAGTCGCTTCTTGGCTTCCATGGGGTGCAGCCGGCGCAGCCCGGTGATCTCCTCCGGCGACACCCTGGTCGCCAGCTCGAAGTAGCGGAACATCAGCCGGTCGGAGACCGACATCAGCTTGCCGAACATCTCCCCGGGCGGCTCTGTGATGCCCACGTAATTGCCGAGGCTCTTGGACATCTTCTGGACGCCGTCGAGCCCCTCGAGAATGGGCACTGTGAGCGCCACCTGGGGCTCCTGGCCGTGAGCCCGCTGCAGATCGCGCCCCACGAGGAGATTGAAGGTCTGGTCGGTGCCGCCGAGCTCGACGTCGGCCTCCAGGGCCACCGAGTCGTAGGCCTGTGCGACGGGGTACAGGAACTCGTGCAGGCTGATGGGGCGCCCGCTGGCGTAGCGGCTGGCGAAATCCTCGCGCTGGAGCATCTGGGCCACCGTGAGGTGGGCCGTTTCCCGGATGACCCCCTCGAAGCTGAGCGGCGCGAGCCAGGTCGAGTTGAACTCCACACGCGTGCGGCTCATGTCCAGGATCTTGCCCAGCTGGATGGGTCTCCGCATTCGCCCGGATCTCGTCCCACGACAGCGGCCGGCGCGTCTCGGACCGCCCCGTCGGATCGCCGATCATGCCCGTGAAATCGCCGATGATGATGATGACCTGGTGGCCGAGATCCTGGAAGTCCCGGAGCTTCTGGAGCACGACCGTGTGGCCCAGGTGCAGGTCCGGCGCGGTGGGGTCGAGGCCGAGCTTGATCCGGAGCGGCGCGCTCGTGGCACGCGCGCGCTGGAGCTTCTGGATCAGCTCCGCCTCGACGATGATCTCCGCCGTCCCGCGGCGGATGCGGCGCATCTGCTCGTCCACCGGGAGCATGGGATCGGTCATCGCACGAGGCGTCGGCGCGCGCATCAGGCCGGAGGGGGAAAGCCGCTCGCGTTCACGCCTGTATAATAACAAGGGATGCCTCCACACCGACGCGCGAAACCCGCTGCCCGCCCCCAGAGGCACTGGCCCCGACGGCTCCTCGTCGCCGGCGCGATGCTCCTGTTCCTCGCAATCCTCGGCGTCGGCGTCTCGGCGATCTGGGCCGTCACCATCCTGCCACGCTCGCTCCCGTCCGTCAGCGCCCTGGAGAACTTCGAGCCGAGCCGCGGCACGAAGGTCTTCGACGACAACGACGAGCTGGTCACCGAGTTCCATGTCGAGCGACGCATCTTCACGCCGCTCGCCCAGATCCCCAAGGCCCTCAAGGACGCCATCGTCGCCACCGAGGACTCGCGCTTCTACTCGCACTACGGGGTGGATCCCGTGGGGATCGCCAGGGCGATCTACCAGAACTTCCGCCACGGGCGCATCGTCGAAGGCGGGAGCACCATCACCCAGCAGCTCGCCAAGGTACTCTTTCTCACCCCGGACAAGAGTCTCGATCGGAAGCTCAAGGAAGCGGTGCTGGCGGTGGAGCTCGAGCGCCGCTACTCGAAGGACCGTCTCCTGGAGATGTACCTCAACCAGATCTACTTCGGCCACGGCGCCTTCGGCGTGGAGGCCGCCGCCCGCACATACTTCGGCAAGTCGATCGCCGAGCTGACCCTCGCCGAATGCGCGCTGCTCGCCGGCCTCCCGAAGGCCCCGTCCACCTACTCCCCCTTCGACCGCGCGGCGGCCGCCAAGCGGCGGCGCGGCACGGTCCTGGCCCGCATGGTGGAGGTGGGCACCCTCAAGGGGGAGGAGGCCAAACGGGCGGGGGCAGCCGAGCTCCGGCTGGTGCCGCCCGAACGCCGGCGCACGACGGGCCAGTACTATCTGGAATACGTCCAGCAGCTCCTGGAGCAGGAGTTCGGGGCCGATCTGGTCTTCAAGGGAGGGCTCCAAGTCTACACGACCCTGTCGCCGACGATGCAGCTCCGGGCGGAGCAGACGCTCCGCGAGGGGCTCAGGGCGCTCGAGACCCGCCGGGCGAAGGCGGCCGAGAAGGCCGGCGCCGCCCCTGTCACCGACCGCCCCGAGGGGGCGCTGCTGGCCATCGACCCGCACACGGGCTACATCAAGGCCATGGTCGGCGGGTACGATTTCTTCAAGAGCGAGTTCAACCGGGCCGTGCAGGCGCGGCGACAGCCGGGCTCGGCCTTCAAGCCCTTCGTGTACATCGCGGCGCTCGAGTCCGGCCTGACCCCGGCCAGCGTCGTGGATGACTCACCGGTGGAGTACGCCGTGGGTCCGAGAGGGAAACCCTGGAAGCCCGACAACTACGACCGGAAGTTCCGCGGCCCGATCACCTTCCAGCAGGCCCTCGAGGACTCCGTGAACGTGGCGGCGGTGAAGGTCCAGGAGCGCGTGGGGATCCGGCGCACCCTCGACGTGGCGAGGCGGCTGGGTGTCGAGAGCCCGCTGTCGGAGAACCTGAGCATCGCCCTCGGCAGCTCCGACCTCACGCTCCTCGAGCTGACGTCGGCCTATGGGGCGCTGCCCAACCAGGGCACCTGGATGCGCCCCACGGCGATCCGGTACGTGCTCGACGCCCAGGGCAAGCTCCTCGAGGAGAACGTGCCCGAGGGCAAGCCGGCGCTCTCCCCGGAGCTGGCATACGTGATCACCCACATGCTGAAGGGGACCGTGGAGCGCGGCACCGGGGTGGCGGCCAAGACGCTGAGACGCCCGGTGGCGGCCAAGACCGGCACCACCAACGACTACTCGAACGCCTGGTTCGTCGGCTTCACGCCGCAGCTCGTGACGGGCGTGTGGGTGGGCTATGACCGGCCGAAGAGCCTCGGGCGCGACGAGACGGGCTCGCGGGTGGCCGTGCCGATCTGGACGGCCTTCATGGCGAGCGTGCTCGAGGGGACGCCGGTGCAGGACTTCCCCGTGCCGGAAGGCGTGGTGCTCGTGCCGGTCGACCTCCATCCCGGAGAGGGCTGCATCCGCCCCGTGTTGATGGCCTTCGTGGCCGGCAGCGAGCCGCGGAGCCACTGTGGCCCGGCGCACTCAGGGCTCACGGCGGGCTCCCTCCCCGGCGGGCCTGCGGGCTCTGCCGCCCTCGGGCCGTCGGCGGGCGCGGGGGACAGCGCCCACCAGAACCCCTAGCTACGCTAGCCGCCGTCCGCGGGTCTGAGCGCACCGAGGCGATCCGCCACGGACACCCAGGCCTCACCGCCGAGCAGCCGGGCGAAGACGGCCGGCAGCGCGCCGATGGGCACACGGATCTGCTGCATCGAGTCACGGTCCCGGATCGTCGCCTGCCCGTCCCCGGCCTCGCCCTTGTCGGGCTCGCCCACCGACTGGACGTCCACCGTCACGCAGAACGGGGTCCCCACCTCGTCCTGGCGCCGGTAGAGGCGGCCGATGGCTGCGGTGTCATCGTAGGTGGCCGGCCAGCGCGGGGCCAGCTCCTCCCGGATAGCCTGGCAGGTCCGGACAATCTCCTCCCGCTTCTTGAGCAGGGGCAGCACGGCGATCTTGATGGGAGCCAGCTCGGGATGGAGCCGCAGGACCACGCGCGTCTCGCCCCGGACCTCCTCTTCGCGGTAGGCGTCCACGAGAAAGGCCAGGAGCGCCCGGTCGACCCCGGCGGAGGGCTCGATCACGTAGGGCACCACGTGCTCCTTCCGCTCCTCGTCGAAATACGTCAGCGTCTTCCCGCTCCACTTGGCGTGCTGCTTGAGGTCGAAATCGGTCCGGTTGGCGATCCCCATGAGCTCGCTCCAGCCGATCGGGAAGCGGTACTCGATGTCGGCCGTCCGCTTGGCGTAGTGGGCGAGCTCGACCTTCTCGTGCTCGCGGAGCCGGAGGTTCTCGGCGCGGAGGCCGTAGCGCTGGAACCACCCCAGGCAGTCCTCGATCCAGCGCTCGTGCCAGTGCTCGTCCGCCGGACGGTCGGCCACCGAGGCGCGCGGGTTGACGAAGTACTCGATCTCCATCTGCTCGAACTCGCGCGTCCGGAAGATGAAGTTGCCCGGCGTGATCTCGTTCCTGAAGGCCTTGCCGATCTGGGCGATGCCGAACGGGAGCTTCCGGCGCGTGGACTGCAGCACGTTGTCGAAGTTGACGAAGATCCCCTGGGCGGTCTCGGGGCGGAGGTAGGTGACCGCGGCGTCCTCCTCCACCGGCCCCATGAAGGTCCGGAACATCAGGTTGAACTGGCGCGGGAGCGTCAGCTCGCCCTTGCCGCAGTCGGGGCACAGCGTGCGCCGGAGCCCGCAGTGGGAGCACGGCTCGCCGGCCGGAATCGTGAACTTGTTCCCCTTCGTGGCGGCGCAGTAGTGGACCCACGGCGTCTCGTCGACCTTGTCGGCCCGGAAGCGCCGGCGGCATTCCCGGCAGTCCACCATGGGATCGGTGAAGTGATCGACGTGGCCGCTGGCCTTCCAGACCGTGGCATGCATCAGGATCGAAGCGTCCAGGCCAACCATGTCGGGCCGCCCCTGGACGAAGTCCCGCCACCACACCCGCTTGATGTTGTTCTTGAGCTCCACGCCGAGGGGTCCGTAGTCCCAGCACGAGCCCGTCCCGCCGTAGATCTCGCTGGACTGGAAGACGAAGCCCCGCCGCTTGCAGAGCGAGACGAGCGTGTCCATGGACAGTGGCATGGCGGTCAGGATAGCATGGGGGGCAGCGGCCGGCGGGTCTGAGCGAGGAAGCGGAGCGAGCGCGGCACCTGCCCGATGAGCCGGGTCACGGTCCCCTCCAGGATCCCGGTCAACTCCTCGTCGAGGGCGGGGCTCAGGGGGAGCCGCAGCCCCTCCTCCCAGCGGAACCCGCGCAGCCGGCCGAGCGTGCCCACCGCGCGCTCGCTCAGCGGGATGGCATGCGCCCGGGGACCGCACGGGCGACACACGAGGCCCCCTGCCTCGACGTCGAGGACCGCGTCCGGAAAAGGGTACCCGCGGCCGCATTCCACGCACCGGTCGATCCGCGGGCGGTGCCCCAGGAGATCCACGGCGCGGACGCCGAAGCAGACGGCGACCCGCGCCGGACGGGTTCCTCCTTCGAGCGCCCGGAGACTCCGGACCAGCAGGCCGAAGAGCGCCGGATGGGGATCCCGGTCCGCGGAGAGACGCGCCAGGCACTCGACCGTCCACGCTCCCCGTCCGAGCCGCTCCAGGTGCTCCCGCACCCGGACGAACGGGTGGAGGATGTCGAAGTGGTCCACCCGTACGAGCTCGCTCCGGCCGGTGTCGAAGAAGACCAGGTCGCCCAGCGTGAAGGGCTCCAGTGCGGCCACGAAGCGCGACCGGGGCCGCCGGGCCGACTTGGCGACGCCGCGCACCTTGCCGAAGTCCCGCGTGTAGAACTCCACCAGGCGGTCGCTCTCGCCGAGAGCGCGGCGGCCGATGACGACGGCACGAGACCGGTAAAGCGCCATGGTCAGGAGGTCAGGAGGAAGCCGAACTCCCGCAGAGCGCTGTCGTCCTTCCGCCAGTTCTTCCGCACCCGCACGTGGAGGTCCAGGAAGGTCTTGATCCCGAAGAAGCGCTCGAGATCCTCGCGGGCGGAGGAGCCGATCCGCTTGAGCATCGTCCCGCGCTGGCCGATGACGATGCCCTTCTGGGACTCCTGCTCGACGAAGATGGTGGCCCGGATGTACAGGCACTCCGGGCGCTCCCGCTCGCGGAGCTCCTCCACGCGGACGGCGCACGCGTACGGCACTTCCTGGTGCGTCAGATGGAAGATCTTCTCCCGGATGCGCTCGGCGACAAAGAAGGTCTCCGGCTGGTCCGTGGCGGACTCGCGCGGGAAGTAGGCCGGCCGCTCGGGCATGGCCTGCACGATCAGCTCCAGCAGCGAGCCACAGTTGGTGCCCCGCTCGGCGGAGATGGGGATGATCTCCTGGAACGGGTGGCGCCCGCGGTAGGCCTCGATGAGCGGAAGGAGTCTGGACTTGGGCGTGACGAGATCGGCTTTGTTCAGGCAGCAGAAGACCGGCGCGCCCACGCTCGCCAGCCGCGCCAGCGGGCCGGCATCGAGGCGGTCGGGACGCTCCGTCGCCTCGGCGACGAGGCAGACGAGGTCCACGTCCTCGAGCGCCCGCAGGGCGGCCCTCTCCATCAGCTCGCCGAGCCTGCCCGACCCGGCGTGGAGCCCCGGCGTGTCCACGAACACGATCTGCGCGCCGGCCAGGTGCTTGATGCCGGTGATGCGCGTCCGGGTGGTCTGGGGACGGCGGGAGACGATGGCCATCTTCTCGCCGACGAGCCGGTTCAGGAGCGTGGACTTGCCGACGTGGGCGCGTCCGATCAGCGCCACGAACCCGGCGCGGTGCGCGGGGCGGGCCATCACGCGCCGAGCAGGCCGGACCAGAGGCGCGCCGGCACGGGGCGGGCCGCGCAGCGTGAGAGAATCTCCCGCGCCCGCTCGTGCATCAGGCGGGCCTCCACCGGCTCGGCGTCATCGTACCCGACCAGGTGCAGCACACCGTGAACGGCCAGGAGGTCCACCTCGAGGGCGACGGGCACGCGGAGCCGCGCCGCCTGGCGAGCTGCCGTGTCGGCGGAGATGACGACTTCGCCGAGCAGCGCGGACGGGCCGGGCCCCTCGAGGTTGAACGCCAGGACGTCGGTGCGCGACGAGGACCCGCGGAAGCGGGCATTGAGGCGCCGGAGGGCCCCATCGTCCACCAGGCTCACGTGGACTTCCCTGTCGGCCCGCCCGAGGAGGCGGAGCGCCCTTCCGACGGTCCGCCCCACCCTCGGCGTCGAGAGCCGGATACGCCGCTGGAGGTTCCGGACGGCAAGCGGCATCACCCGGGGGCCGGGCCCTGGGCCTGCTCGGCCGGCCGCTCGAGGCGGGAGGCCTGGCGCCGCGGCTCCGAGGGCTGGACTCGATCATAGGCCCGGACGATGGAAGCCACCAGGTCGTGCCGCACCACGTCACGGTCGTCGAAGTAGACGAAGCTGATCCCGTCGATGCCCTGGAGCACCGTCTGGATCTCGATGAGCCCCGAGGGTCGGCTGGCGGGCAGATCCACCTGGGTGATGTCCCCGGTGACGACCATCTTGGAGTTGAAACCGAGGCGGGTGAGCGCCATCTTCATCTGTTCGGACGTCGTGTTCTGCGCCTCGTCGAGGATGATGAACGCGTCGTTGAGCGTTCGGCCCCGCATGTAGGCCAGGGGCGCGACCTCGATGGTGCCCCGGTCGCTCAAGGACGTGACCTTCTCGGCCTCCAGCATGTCGTAGAGCGCGTCGTACAGCGGGCGCAGATAGGGATGCACCTTCTCGGCCAGATCACCCGGCAGGAATCCCAGCCGCTCACCCGCCTCCACGGCAGGGCGCGTCAGGATGATCCGGGCCACCTCCCGGTTCATCAGCGCCGCCACCGCCATCGCCACCGCGAGATAGGACTTGCCGGTGCCGGCCGGGCCGATGGCGACGACGAGGTCGTGGGCCCGGATGGCGTCGAGGTAGCGCTTCTGGTTGAGCGTCTTCGGGGTGATCAGCCTCTTCCGCGAGGGCACCGGGATGACATCCGCGAAGAGCGACTTGAGGTCCGCGTCCGGGTCGGCCTCGGCCACACGGAGGGCGGCGCGGACTTCCGCCGCACTCAGCGGGGCCCGGACACGAGCCATGTCCGCCAGCGCCTGGAGCGCCCGTTCCGCGTGCCCCACCTGCGCCTCCCCGCCTCTCAGCGTGATCTGGTGGCCGCGCGCGGTGACGCGCACGCCGTACCGTGACTCGAGCGAGCGGAGATGCTCGTCGTTGCGGCCGAGGAGGGTGAGGAGATTCAGGTCCGAGGGGACGTCGATGCGGCGCGTGACGCTGGTGCCTTCAGTCAACGAGTGGACATGCCTCCCGACTCGAGGATATCACGCGGCCCCCGGGGCTTCCACGACCCGGATGCCCAGCTCCCGGAGCTGCGGCGCGTCCACCGGCGCCGGTGCGTCGGTGAGGGGGCAGGTCCCCTTCTGCGTCTTGGGGAAGGCAATCACCTCCCGGATGGACTCCTGGCCCGCCAGGTTGGCCACGAGGCGATCGAGGCCGAAGGCGATGCCGCCCATGGGTGGGGCCCCGAACTCGAGGGCGTCCAGGAGGAAGCCGAAGCGCGCCCGGGCCTGCTCCTTCGAGATCCCGATGAGGGCGAACAGCCGCTCCTGCACCGCCTGCTGATGGATACGGATCGATCCCCCGGCGGCCTCCTGGCCGTTGAGCACGAGGTCGTAGGCCTTGGCCCGCACCCGTCCCGGGTCGGACTCCAGCAGCGGCAGATCCTCGTCGCGAGGGGCGGTGAAGGGGTGGTGCACCGCATCCCACCGCTTCTCGTCCTCGTTCCACTCCACCAGCGGAAAATCGATGACCCAGGCGAAGACGTCCTTCGAAGGGGGAATCTGCTCGAAGCGCCTGGCCAGGTCCACGCGGAAGCGCCCGAGCACCGAGGCCGCCACCGCCGGGGCATCCCCGACCAGCAGCACCAGATCGCCTGCCGAGGCCTCGATGGCCCCGATCAGGCGCTCCTCCACGGCATGGAGAAACTTCGCCACCGGGGACTGCAGGCCCTGAGCGGTGACCTTGATCCAGACGAGCCCCTTCGCGCCAAGCTGCCTGGCCTCCGCCGCCAGGTCGTCCAGCTCCCTCCGGCTCATGCCCCCGGCCCCGGGCACCCGGAGCGCCTTCACGGCCCCGCCGGCGGCCACCACCTGGGCGAAGGCCTGGAACTCTCCGCCGCCGAAGAACGCGGACACCTCCCGCAGCTCCATGGCGAAGCGCAGGTCGGGCTTGTCCGAGCCGTAGCGCGCCATCGCCTCGTCGTAGCCCAGGCGGGGGAAGGGCAGGGCCAGCTCGACGCCCTTCACGCGGCGCCAGACCTCGGCCACCAGCCCCTCGATGATGGGCAGGAAGTCGTCACGGTCGAGGAAGGAGGTCTCGATGTCGATCTGGGTGAACTCCGGCTGGCGGTCGCGCCGCAGGTCCTCGTCCCGGAAGCAGCGGACGATCTGGAAGTAGCGCTCGAACCCGCCGACCATGAGCAGCTGCTTGAAGAGCTGGGGGGACTGGGGCAGCGCGTAGAAGCTGCCGGCCTGGAGCCGGCTCGGCACCAGGAAGTCCCGCGCCCCCTCCGGGGTGGACCGGGTGAGGAAGGGCGTCTCCACCTCCAGGAAGCCCTGGCCGTGCAGGTAGTCGCGCACGGCCCGGCACGCCTGGTCGCGGAGCTGGAAGGCCCGGAGCACCGAGGGCCGGCGCATGTCGAGGTACCGGTACTTGAGCCTGAGGGTCTCGTCCACGTCGACGTCGTCCTCGAGCTGGAAGGGCAGCGGCCGGCAGTCGTTGAGGATCCTGAGCTCCGTCACCTGGACCTCGACGGCGCCGGTGGCGAGCCTCGGGTTCTCGGTCCCGGCCGGGCGCGCACGCACAATGCCGCGAACAGCGAGCACGAACTCGCCGCGCACCGCCTCGGCCCTGCCGTGGGCCTCACTGCCCTCGGCCGGGTTCAGGACGCACTGGGTGAGCCCCTCCCGGTCGCGGAGATCGATGAAGATGAGCCCCCCGTGGTCCCGCCGCCGGAAGGCCCACCCCATGAGGGTCACCGGCTGCCCGATCTGTTCCGAGCGCAACGCCCCGCAGCTGTGGGTCCGCTTCCAGCCGCCGAGCGGTTCCGTGCGCGCCTCGGTCATCGGGGTCGCCTCGCGATGGAGGACACCGGCCGGCGGCCCGGCCTCTTCGCTGCCGCCGCTCATCGGGCTACGCCCGGCCGCGCCGCCAGTCCGACGATCTCCTCGGCGAGGCGGTCCAGCGGCACGCCGCGCTGGACGCCCGACTTCATCTCGCGCAGGAGCGCCTGCCCCCGCGCCAGCTCGTCGTCCCCCACGATGACGGCGAAGTCCGCGCCCAATCGGTTCGCCCGCTCGAGCTCCCGCTGGAGCTTCCGGGTGCCATAGCCGAGATCCAACCTGGCGCCCCGGCGCCGGGCCTTCCGGGCGATGCCGAGCAGCCGGGCGAGGGCCGCGTCGCCGAGGGGGATGAGAACAGCCACTGGCGCGGCCGACGCGGCCTCGTCTCCCAGGAGCAGGACCACCCGCTCGAGGCCGATGGCGAAGCCGATGCCGGGATCGGGCGGGCCCCCGAGCTGCTCGATGAGCCCGTCGTACCGGCCGCCGCCCGCCACCGCGTTCTGGGCGCCCAGCTCTGTCGTCAGCACCTCGAAGGTGGTACGGACGTAGTAGTCCAGCCCCCGGACGAGCCGCGGCGTCACCGTGTAGGTGATCCCCATGGCGTCGAGGCAGGCGCGGACGCGCTCGAAGTGCTCTGCCGCCTCGGGGGTCAGCGAGTCGAGGATGGAGGGGGCCTTCTCGATGACGGGCTGGCAGCCCGGCGTCTTGCAGTCGAGCACGCGGAGCGGGTTGCGGTCGAGGCGCCCGCGGCATTCGGGGCACAGCTCCCCACTGCGCGGCAGGAAGTAGTCGAGCAGCCGCGCCCGGTACGCAGGGCGCGTGCCGGCGTCCCCGATCGAGTTCACGTGCAGCTCGAGTCGGTCCGCCAGGCCGAGGGCGCCGAAGAAGTCCATGAGCATGGCGATGACCTCGGCGTCCACGGCCGGATGCGTCTCGCCCAGGGCCTCCACGTCGGCCTGATGGAATTGCCGGTAGCGCCCCGCCTGGGGACGCTCGTAGCGGAACATCGGCCCCATGGTGTACAGCCGCACGGGCTTGGGCTCCACCTGGAAGCCGTGCTCGATGTAGGCGCGCAGCAGCGAGGCGGTGGCCTCGGGTCTCAGCGTCACGGAGTCGCCGCTCCGGTCCTCGAAGGTGTACATCTCCTTCTGGACGATGTCGGTCGCCTCCCCGATCCCCCGGGCGAACAGCTCCGTGCGCTCGAAGAGCGGCAGCCGGATCTCCCGGTAGCCATACGCCTCGAAGACGCTCCTGCCCTCGGCCTCCACGCGCTGCCAGCGCGGGGACTCGGCCGGGAGGATGTCGCGCACCCCGCGCACGGCCTTGATGGGCATGGTTACTCCGCCCTGGGGGAGAGCGAGCGCCGCGCCTCCCCCAGCCCCCCCCACCGGCCCGCGCGCCCGGCTGGATCGGACATGTTCAGAGCGGGATCCCCCTGCCATGGTCCACGTCGCCCTCCACGGCCTCGTAGCAGCGCTTCACCATGTCAGCTATCTCGTCCTGACAGGCGGGTTAAGCGGCGTCACCGATGTAGGCCAGCACCGGGATCAGGGCCGTCCGGGTGGCCTTCCGCGTTTGGAGGAGCCTGTCGATGGCCTTGGCAACGTCCGGCTTCAGAAACCGCTCGCCGCACTGGTTACAGACACCCATAGGCACCTGTTCGACCAGGAACAGTTCGCCCTGCCAACGCACGTCCCGGGTCGCCGTGCGCTCTTGCACCTGGCCTCCGCAGTAGATGCAATCTGCGAACCGGATCTCCATGAGTGTCATCTCCTCAGCCACACTGTCGAGCCCGCGGCCTGCCTCAGAGACGCTCCTCGCCGCGGCCACACCCAGCCATCCCCACCCTCAGTGGTGCCCTCTCCCTTCCGTTTCGTGCGGAGCAAATACCGGGGCCACGATCTCGGGCCTACCCGAAAGTCGCTACAGGAACAGCACGGGCTCTAGCGAATGCCCGCCGGTGAATCTTGATGCGCTCGAGCTCGTGCAGCGTGTCGGCAGTGAGGTAAGTTTCCCCACAATGAGGGCACACCACCACTGGAACGTTCTCGATTACAAGCAAGCCGGTACCCCTGCCGTAGCTCCGGGTAACCCGCCGAACCGCTGCCCCCCGCCTGCCGCAGATGTCGCAACGAACGCCCTTATCCTTCATGGCCCTACTCGACACATACAGTCAGGATCACAGCCTTGCCGGTCGGCCCAAGCTTGACCACCGTGACAATCTCTTCCTCGCCCTCGACCGAGGAGCCCTTGATCACGTACTTGGCCTCTCTCGTCCTGCGGTCCCGCTGCCGCTCGATGATTCGACCGGTGAGAATCGCGCTCTCGACATCGAACACCGAAAGCCCATCCTCATCCATCTCCTGTTCCGCATGGTCAGTGAGGACATAGGCTCTAGCCAGAACGCAAGCGCGTATCCTCTCGAGGAGTCGCCTCGACACGCGGCTATTCTACCTGCGAGCATAAGAACGACAAAAGCCCTTTCTCGGTGCTTCCGCTCAGGTGTAGCCGCTCACGCTTCGATGTAACGATCCGCTCGAGCTCGACTTCAGTAAGGGCTGGACGCGTCCCGGGGCCGAGAGGCCGGCGTGCCGGGGTAGCGCTTGGAACCGGCCCCGGCCTGGAAATGACGCGAAATCGGGGCCACGGAGCCTCGATGAGACGGCGGGCTCGAATTGTGGAGCCGGGCAGCGAATGATCCAACAGATAGGGGAACCGGAACTCGGGAACGCTGAAGTCCAGCGCGAGCGAAAACGGCCGGTTCGCTGCAGAAAATGTTGAGCGGCCACGCAGCGAGGCCTCGACCGGCAGGATGTCGCGCACGCCGCGCACCGCCTTGATGGGCATGGTCAGGCGCCCTGCGCGGCCTTGTACTCGGCGGCCAGCGCCACGTAGTTCCTGGCCGAGCGATGGATCAGGTCGAGGTCCGCCTCCGTCACCTGGCGCTTCACGCGCGCGGGGGCCCCCATGAGGAGGCTCCCCCGCGGGACCTGCGTCCCCGGAGCGACTACGGCGCCCGCCGCCACCAGGCACTCCTCCTCGAGCACGGCGCCGTCCAGAACCACCGCGCCGATCCCGATGAGGCAGTGGGACTTGATATGACAGCCGTGCAGGCGCACCCCGTGGCCCACCGTCACGTACTCCTCGATGACGGCGGGCGTGCCGCGACGGTTGACGTGGATCACCGTGCCGTCCTGGATATTGCTCCCGCGCCCGATCCGGATGAAGTTCACGTCGCCGCGGATCACGGAGGTGAACCAGACCCCGACCTCCTCCGCCAGCTCGACGTCGCCGATGACCTGCGCCGAGGCCTCGACGAAGGCCGTCGGGTGCAGCTTGGGGACGACACCCTTGTACGCGTGGATCATCAACATACCGCGGCGGGGCGCTAGCCCCAGAGGGACGCGAGCGGGATGCTGAGGCCCGGGAACAGGGAGGGCGAGAAGCTGTCGTCGTCCGCCAGGCTCGCCGCCCGGCGATACTGCCCTTCACCCAGCTCGTAGACCTCCAGAACCCTTGTCTCGGGATCAGCCAGCCAGTACTGACGCACGCCGTGCCGGGCGTAGAGCTTTGCCTTCTCGACCCGGTCACGGCGAGCCGTACCCGGAGACAGGATCTCCACGATCAGATCCGGGGCGCCCCGGACCCCCCGATCGGTGACGATCCCAGAGCGCCCCTCGGCGACGAACAGCAGGTCCGGCACGACCACGGAGGTCTCCTCGAGGATGACGTCGAACGGGGCGATGAAGACCTCGCCGAGTCCACGGGCGGTCACGAAGGGCTTGAGAGAGACAAGCAAGTTGGCGGCGAACCGCTGATGGGCGACACTCGGCGAGGGCGTCATGGAGAGCTCTCCGTCCAGGATCTCGTACCGGCGGCCGTCGTCCGGCAGCGCGCAATAATCCTCGTAGGTGAGGACGATGCGCCCCGCGGGGGGCTGTTCGCGCGCGTCGATGGGCATTGCTCCCTCTTCGGGCTGATGCCTAGTCCTGGGGCAGGGTCATGATGATCTGGGTCTCGCCGGCGGTCCTGAAGACGTTGGTGAAGCGCACCACCGCGGCCACGAGGCTCGGCTGGGCGCTCTCGTCGGCCCGCCAGGCGCCGAGCCCGGTGATGCCCCCCTCGAAGCCGGTGTCGATGGACTGCAGGCGATACCCCGCCGGCCCCCTGAACACCACCGCCAGGAGCCCTTCCTTGACGAGGTTCTGCGGGACGATGAGCTCCTCGATCCCGTCCCCGTCCAGGTCAACGGCCAGCGGCATGGGCTCGATCTTGTAGAACTTGCTCCGGCCCCCGCGCATGTCCTCGAGCACGTGCTCGATGGTCAGGTAGCCCCCGCCCACGGAGGTCGAGGAGCGCCACAGGTCCTCTCCCTCCGAGGAGATCTGCAGGCGATTGAACTCGTCCACGTGCGCCAGCACCCGCGTGTCCTTGCCGGAGATGTTCGAGAACGCCGCCCCCATGGGCCTGAAGCCGGCGGGCACGCGCACGGGCTTCTCGACCGAGAGGCTCCCGTTCTGGACCACGACCTGGCTCGCCTGCCCGGCGTTGAAGAGGCGCTCCGGGCTGTAGGACTGCGACCACAGGGTCTGCTTGATCCCCTCGCTCCTGCCGTCCACGGCGAAGAGGAAGGAGTCGATGCCCTCGGCGAGGTATCTCGGCTTGCCGGCCTTGACGCTGATGACGAAGGCGTTGACCCCGCTCTTGGGATGGAAGCGATTGCCCACGACCTCGAAGATCCCGTCGCCGTCGAGATCGGCAAGCTGAATCGAGATGATCCGGCCCGCGGCGCGCGCCGAGAAGGTCCAGTCGGCCTCGAGCCGCTGGCCGACGATGCGGTACTGGTAGACGCGCTCGCCGTCGCTCACCACCATGCGCGGGACCTTGTCCCTGGGCCCCACCGACACGTCCATGGCGAGGACGGGGAAGCCGAAGCGCGCGACCTCTCTGAGAGGGATCGTGGACTCGCCGGTCGAGTAGCTCCCGGCCTCGAGATCACCGCCCAGGAGCCTCGCCAGCAGCGAGCGCTGCTTGGCCTGGGGCCGGTTGCCGTCTCGCCCGGAGGAGGAAAACTGGGTGGCAGTTGAGGTGGCGCGGATGGAGGGCGGCACGAAGAACGCGGTGGAGATCGCGGGTTCGAGAGCGGGCAGGGCGAAGAAGCGCACCTCCATGAAGGGCCGGCTCTGGACGCGCTTGAAGTGGATTGCCAGGAGGTTCTCGACCTTGAAGCGCCGGGCCGCCTCCCTCACGCCCTTACCCTGGAGGAACTCCTCGGCCTTGATGGCCTCCTGGGCCAGGAAGACATTGATGGCATCGCCCATGGTGACCTGGAAGCGGCCCGAGGCCGAGAGCCGCTCCACCAGCTCGTGAGTGGCCGCCTCGACGAGCCCCTCCCTGACGCCGCCCAGGAGGGGAAGCAGGACCAGCCTGATCTTCCCCGACGAGAGCCGGAAGCGATCGCCGGGCCTGGCCTCGCTGCCCTCGGCGAGGGTGGCGAGGGAGAAGGCCTCCTGGGCCTCGGTCACCGTGACACGCCCCAGCCCTTGCTCCGCCCGGCCCAGCACCTGTCCCGTCTTCGGGTGCTTGATCTCGCGCCCCTCCCGGAAGAGCGCCAGCTCGAGCCCCGCCCTGGCGCCGTCCTTGCGCCCGGCGCTCAGGGTGACCGACTGGCCCCGGACCTCGAGCACCTCCCCCTCAAGCCTGGGGAAGAGGTCCACCAGCTGGCTGACCAGCACGGTCAGCGGGACGGCGGGGCCCTGGGGATCGCTCTGCTGCTGGGCATGAGCGGGCGAGATCGCGAGGACGATCAGGAGGGTCAGGATCCCGCCACGGAGCCTGCGTCGAGACACCACCCGGCTCAGTCCCTCTCGCCCGGGCCTTCGAGATTGGACCGATCGGCGCTGCGGCGCCGGTCCCACCCGACCACAGCCTTGAAGGTGTTGGGGCCCGGAGGGTGCTCCACGACGATATACACCCAGTCCGCGAAAGAGGGGTTCTCGTTCACCCCGACCACGGCCGCGATGCCCTCGGACAGCCCCGTGGAGCGGCTGAGGTAGCGGTCCCAGAGATTGCCCTTCTCCCCATAGAAGCGGAGGAAGTGTAGCGGGTAAGAAACGGCAGCCGCAGGCCTGGGGCTGAAGGGCACCGTGTACGGGATGTGGTACCTGAGCGAGCCCTTGCCCTTGAGCGCCAGGTGGATGACCTCCTGGTCCCGGCTCTGGGGCGGGGCGATCAGCCACACGCTCCGCTCCCCGGGCTTGCCATCCCAGACCACTTCCTCCCAGCGCCTGCCGTCCTCGGCGGGCCTGACCTCCCCGCGCACCGGGATCGCCTTGAAGCCCGGGGCCCAGTCGGCGGGGACAGGTCGAAACATCCGGTCATAGAGGAGGGCGCCCTTCGGAACCAGTCCCCCGTCGAGGGAGCGCTCGAGCCTGTCCAGCGACAGCTCGCCCGCGCCCCGGCCGATCTTGCCGTCGAGGTAATGGGCGAAGCTCGTGTCGAAGAGGTTCGAGACCCGGAGACGATACTCCACGGCCGCGGCCGGAGAGGCGCAGGAGAGGAGCAGGATGAGGACGCCCAGGGCCGGCCTGACCATGGACTCGACTATAGCGCCCGGCCCGAGGTCAGGCAACCAATCGGAGCCCCCCGCCAGGGGGGAACCGGAAAAAAGGTGGGGCATGGGAGAACACCCCATGCCCCACCCCACTTCCCTTCTACTGTGCTGAGGCTAGAAGCTGAAGCGCACCCGCGCGACGCCCGTGTAGACGTCCTCGGCGCTCTGCCGCGTCAGCACGCCGTTGCGGACCTGCGAGGTATCGAACACGTCGCCCGCGAACAGGTAGGCGCCCACCAGGTCGAGGGTGAGGCCAGGGGCGAAGCGCCACGTCATGCCGAGGTCAGCCTCGGTGCCGATATAGGTGGCATCGCCACGGCAGCCGGCGCCCTGCGGGTTGGCCGCGGAGTTGGCCGAGTGCGTGGAGCAGTTGAGCGTCGCCGCAAAGGTCCCGTCAGTGTCAACCGACCTGGCCGTCCACGAGGGCATCACGACCCCGTAGAAGTCCAGCTGCGGGCTCAGGCTGTACGTCCCCTTGAAGCCGAACTGCTGGCGCCCATAGCGGTCGAGACCGATACCCGTGCCCATGGTGCGGATGGCGCCGTTGAAGTAGTCGATGCCGAGGGCCCAGATATTGCCCCAGCCGTCGGCACCGTAGGAGGTGTCAGTGTTGATCGGCTGGTAGTAGTTGGTGTCCCGGCTCAGCTGGTCCATGGGCCGGTTGCCCGAGGTGTAGAGATACCGGGCCTCGACGAGCATGGGGCCAATGCGGTAGCCGGCCTTGACGTCGAAGAGCCAGGCCGAGATGTCCGACTCCCGGATCAGGTCGGTGGTCCCGCTCGGGAAGGGGTTGTCCATCTCGCGGGTTCCGAACTGGTAGAAGAAGGTCGGCTCGACGGAGATCGGGCCCGAACGCCAGCGCGAGTCGATACCGATGGTATGCCGCCACTCCTGATGGGTGGGCACGGCGGCCGGGCCGACCGTCTTGGCTGCGAAGGTCGGGGTGCCGCCGGCGCCGGGGATGCCACCGACTGCCAGGCGAGCGTTGCCGTGAGTCAGGCCCTGGGCCCACAGGACTGCGTAGGTGGGCCGGAGGTCGAGGCCCTTGATGGGCGTGACTTCGAGACTCGTGATAATGGCGAAGTCGTCGCCGCGGATGAACCCGGTGGCGCCGGTGCCGCCCGTGCTGCCGCCGGTCAGCTCTTCCTCGATCTGCGCGTACGTGAGGTGGCCCTTCACGTTGGGCGAGAAGGTCGTGACGAGGTCCACGCCGGCGAAGTCGCCCGTGGCCAGCGTCGCGAGCTTGTAGGTCGTCGCGAAGGGCTGGGCGCCGACCCGCATCTGCGTCGGAATGGGGATCAGCGGAACTTCGTACTGGACATACAGCCACTTGACCTCGATGGAGCCCTGGGTGTCCGTGTTCAGGTCGAAGGCGCTGGTGGTGCCGGCCCGCTGCGCGGTGCCGGCCACGGTCGTGGTGGTGTTGGTGTCGGTTGCGTTCACCTGGCCCCAGGCCGAGTCGATCTCGATGCCCAGGACGCCGATGGTCTTGCCCACCTGGCCGGTGATGTCGAAGCGGCCACGATTCCTCGCGTACCACTCCTTGTCGCCAGGCCGCGTGAAGTTCAGGTCACGCAGGTTGTGGCTGGCCGATGTGACTGTGTCGATCAGGCCGGTGATCTTGAACGTCGGGGCCGGCGCGGCCGGTGCCTGGGCATAGATGCCCGGCGCCAGCATCCCGACGAGGGCGATCACGGCGAGAGCAAGGACGAAGATCCTTCTCATTACCGCCTCCTCATCTGTGGTTTCACTGCCTACGCTTGAGCCTGCTGTCGGAATAGCGAACTGTACGCGCAACCACGGTGCCACAGGTGAAACACGAGACGGCTATGTGCCAGCCCACCTCCTCTCTCTTTCACGCTTCCCCAGGTCGGCGGGGACACGCAGATTGTTCACGACCGCCTCCTCTTTTACCCCATACCCGGGCGATGCGTCAAGGAAAAAGGACGCCTCCTAATCGCTCCGGCACACTCAGAAAGACCAATTTACCAGGACGTTAGCCACCATCTCCGATGGTCTTGAGGACCTCCACCGCGGAGCGGCCGATGATCGAGCCGGGATCCAGGTCGCGGGCGGCTCTGAGCGAGGCCTTGGCCTCGTCCCTCCTGCCCTGCTCGACGAGGACGACCCCGAGCCAGTAATGCGGCGCCGAGCGCTTCGGCTCGAGCTGTATGGCCAGGCGGAAGGCCTCCTCGGCCTCCTTGAGCTTGCGCAGGTTGAGATAGGCATAGCCCATGTTGTGGTAGGCCACGTCCGGCGTCGAGTAGGTCGGCTGGGCCAGGGCCTTCGGCCTGCGCCTTCCGGTGGAAGGCCACCGCCCTCAGAACCGCCGCTCCTTCCAGTAGCCGGGACGCCTCTTGGCGTGAGCGACCGCGAAGATGTGGACGGCGGATCCATGCGGTCGATAGATGATGCTGAAGGGAAAGCGCGGCAGCACGTATCGCCGGGTGCGGTGGAGATAGCGGGGCCGGCGGTCCGGCGCCTCGAGGATTGCCTCGACTGCCTGCTCGACCTCGGCGACGAATCGGTCGGCCGCGGTCTGGTTACGAGCCGCATACCAGTCTCGCGCAGCGAGGACCTCGGCCCGGGCCTCGGGGTGAAACCTAACGAGGCTTGGAGCCACCCCTTGACTTCCGGTGAAGGGCGCGACGAACTTGGCTCCAGGGGACTAACTTGACAGCGCCAGACTCCACATCCCGGATTCTGCGCTCGATCTCGTTGGCCCACGCTGCCTCGGCATCCTCGTCCACCCGCTCGTCGAGGCTCTGTATTAGGCTCCCAGCGATCTCCGCCCGCGCCTTCTGGGGGAGTCGGAGGGCCTCCAGAAGCACCTTCTCCGCCTTGGGGCTCATGGAAGCGATCCTACCACACCTCTCGGTTACTCGGAGGGACTTAGCCTCCCTCGCCGAGGGTCTTGAGCACCTCCACCGCGGAGCGGCCGATGATCGAGCCGGGATCCAGGTCGCGGGCGGCTCTGAGCGAGGCCTTGGCCTCGTCCCTCCTGCCCTGCTCGACGAGAACGACCCCGAGCCAGTAATGCGGCGCCGAGCGCTTCGGCTCGAGCTGTATGGCCAGGCGGAAGGCCTCCTCGGCCTCCTTGAGCTTGCGCAAGTTGAGATAGGCATAGCCCATGTTGTGGTAGGCCACGTCCGGCGTCGAGTAGGTCGGCTGGGCCAGGGCTTTCCGGTAGAGCACGATGGCCTCCTCGAACCTGCCCTGCTCGGCATGAGCGAGGCCCAGGTTGTGCTGGGCCTCGCCGTAGGTCTGATCGAGCGCCACCGCCTTCTGGAACTGCTCCTGGGCTTCCGCCTTGCGGCCCAGGTCCAGGTTGACCACGCCGAGGGCGTTCCGGTAGAGCGCATTGTCCGGGTCCAGCGACACGGCTTCCTGGAGGGAGGCGAGCCCCAGGGACACCCGCTTCTCGCCGAGGTTCTTGATCCCCTGCTCGTAGGCCGCGCGCGCCTGCAGGCGCTGCACCTGCTCGTCCGCGGCCGAGCGACACCCGGCCAGGAGGAGGAGAGCCAGCACCACGGTGAGCCATGCCTCCGGACGCCGCCGACTTGACAGGGAGAATAATCCCCTGTATCCGTTGAGGGCGTGCCTACCTACGAATACGAGTGTCAGGATTGCTCCAGGGTCTTCGAGGCGCGACAGCGGATCTCCGAGCCGGCGCTGACGACCTGTGACAAGTGTGGCGGTCCCGTTCGCCGCCTCATCGGGGCGGCCACGTTCATCCTGAAGGGCAAGGGGTGGTACGTCACCGACTACCCCTCTGAAGCACGGAAGAAAGCGATGAAATCCGAAGCCTCATCGACCCCCACCTCCGGAGCCGACGCCCAGTCTAGCACAGCGGCGAAGAGCGATTCCGCTTCTTCGGCCGCCCCGGCGCCGGCCAATGGCACAGGCGCGGGCGGCGGCACCTCCGGCAAGGGCGCCTCCGGCAAGGGCGCTGCTGGCAAGGATTAGGAAGCCTTCGCCCGGACCGGCGTGCCGCGCCGGGCCTGAAGCACTTCCAGGGCGCTCCCTTCCCGCACGAAGACCTCGAGCCGTCCCCGGGAGCCCACGATGGGCGCCGGCATGCCCGGCTCTCCCTCGGCATAGGAGCTCCTGAGGGGCCCGATCCGCCACGCGCCGACCTCGATCTCAACCGTCCCGCTCCCCGCCAGACCGGCCAGTCCCTCAGCGGTGAGCGAGGTGATGAGATTCCCGAAGCGGTCTTCCGCGATCACCTCACCCACGAGGGCGCTGCCCTCAAGCCGCGCCGTCGGGATCTCGAGGCGTGCGGGGTCGAGCACGGCCGGACCGAGGCGATCGAGCGAGGTGCCGCGGGCAAGATGGGCGGCGGCGGGGGCGAACACATCACGCCCGTGGAAGGTTCGGCTCACCGGCATCAGTCTGTAGGCCTCCTCGGTGAGAGCCACGGCTGTCCAGCCTGGCGCTCGGAGGGCGAAGCTCAAGAGGCCGTTGTCGGGGCCGACGAAGCACTGCGTCCCGGCCTGGACCCCGAGCGCCCTGCGTGCGCTCCCGACCCCGGGATCCACGACGGCCAGGTGGACAGTCCCCGCGGGGAAGAAGGGCGCCGACGCCTCGAGGGCGAGCTGGGCGCCGAGGACGTCATGGGGGGCAATCTCGTGGGTCAGGTCCACCAGGCGCGCCTCGGGGCAGATGGTGAGGATGACGCCCTTCATCACCCCGACGAAGGGATCGCGGAGCCCGAAGTCCGTGGTGAGCGTGACGATCGGGGGCATCGCCCGCTCCCCCCGTCAACGGTCGCGGCCGACCACGAAGTCCGCGATGAGCGCGAGGGTCTCTCGGTCCTCGCAGTCGGCGAAGGGGCCGAGATCCTCCTTGGCCGTCTGGGCATAGGCCCGGGCGCGCTCGAGGGCGTAGTCCACGCCCTCGTACCTGACCACCAGCGCCCGGATTTCCTCCACCTCGGCCGGAGAGGGGACGCAGCTCCTGAGCACCACCTGGATTCGCTCGCGCTCGGCCGGAGCCGCGCGGTCCAGCGCGGCGATGAGCGGCAAGGTCCGCTTGCCCTCCTTGAGATCGGCGCCGATCGCCTTGCCGAGCCGCGCCTCGTCGGCAACGAAGTCGAGGGAGTCGTCGGCCAGCTGGAAGGCGATGCCGATGTCGAGCCCGTAGCGGGTCAGCGCCTCGAGCCGCGCCCCGACGGCCCCTCCCAGGAGGGCTCCGATCCGGCAGCAGGCCGAGATGAAGGAGGCCGTCTTCTGGGTGATGATCCGGAGGTAATCGGCCTCGGGGGTCGTGCCGTTCCGCTTCCGCTCCAGCTGGAGCACCTCCGCCTCCGTCATGGAGACGGTGGCGCGGGCCAGCGTGTCCAGAACGGCGGGGTCCCCGTCGCGGACCATCAGGGCGAAGGACTTGGAGTAGAGGTGGTCGCC
>JACPIQ010000012.1 GCA_016188005.1 Candidatus Rokuibacteriota bacterium
CAGGCCTTCGAAAACCGCCGTCAACGAGAAACGGCCTTGCACGGAGTGCTCCGAATGCCGTAAACAGAGAACAGCCGCTGGCCCTCCGGGTGGTGGAATCGTTTGAGAAACGCCTGGGGGAAAGCTTTTGGGAAATGACAGCCACATCCTGGGGCCTCGGTGATTTCGAGCCGTCGTCCGTACCCGGACGTCGACCCGCGGTTTCGGCGATGGTCGCCCGGAGTTCGGCACACTAGGCTGGCTATGCACGATTTCCACTCGCAGCGGACCACCCCGGCCGTCATTCATCGTCGCCGCTCAATCATGGCGTCCAAGCCCCACGTCGCTCCTCGGCCCGCTTCCTGTCATCGGATGTCATTGCGCCCTCGATCTTGGAAAGCGATTCGGCAATAGCCTCGGCGGTGATGTAGCGCGCGCGAGAGAACTCACAGCAGTAGAACAGACTTCGGCCCTGGGTCTTCTCGGCAACATTCTTGGCGTACAAATAGGCTTCAGCGAGGTCCTTGGTGACGCCCTCTGCGCGGAAATAGATACCGGCAATCTGGTGTTGGGCGATGAGTGCATCGCTGTTCTGATTGAAGTACCCTGGCCGCCCCATTGCCCCAACGAGCCTGCCTTCGGCCCACCCGCCTTCGGCGGTCTGCCTTGCCGCCTTTCGATACCATGCCAGAGCCTCGCGGGTATCTTTGGCGACCCCTACACCGAGCTCATAGGCGACGCCGAGCCGAAGCTGTGCCCACGGTTGACCACGCTCAGCCGCCGTCCGAATGACGGAAAGCGCCCGCTGATAGTCTTGGCGCTCCCACGCCATATCCGCTGTACGTTCCCCTGGATTCGGGTTCATGCCCGCGCAACCGGGCAACGCCAGGATTACGCCGACGAGGATCCACGCACCCCTCACTTGGCGACAACCCCGCCAGGTGTCCTGGCCGCATCCGGCTCCAAGATGTCCGCATCTTGCGATCCATCCAGCACACGTGGCGACGCCGGGACAGGCTGCGAGATCGCGCAGCGTATCTTGACGCATGCGCCCGCGGGTGTCGCCCGGCCCGTCACGGCGCGGACATCCGGTCGGCCGGGCTCCGGACGCCGGCGGGGACGCGGTTGGGGACGTGCATGTAGATCATTGTGGTGGATGCATCCCCGTGCCCGAGGAGTGCCTGGACGGTTCGGATACTCCGTGAGCGGCGCGGCCGGCAGCTCGACCCAGAGCAGGCGAGGCTTGGGGACTTCGGGAGGGCGGGACTCGCGGACCACGGGGCCCGTGATGGCCAGCCTCCGACCGGGGACGCTAGCGGCGCGAGCGAGCCTCGAAAGGTCATGCGCGGGCTCCCTTCTCGGTCGGGACGCGGCAACTATAGAGCATGGGCCCGGACCGGGCAACGGCGATTCGCGAAGGCTCTGGGGGTGCCGGCGCGCTGGGGCACCACTACCGCGGCTGCCCCCTGCACAGGGCGATCGAAGGGAATGTCGGGAAAATTCCTGATGCGGGCCGCCCCGAGCTCTGACAGCCGGCGAGGGGAACGGGTTGAGCACCGCGGCGCTGGCTGTCACCGCCCGCGCCAGGCGTGTATGATAGGGCGCCATGACGACACGCACGCCGATCCATCCAGGTAAGGTGGACTGGTCGGGGGAGAACCCCGGCATGTATCTGAAGGAAGAGGCCGACGGCCCCTTCGTCACGCTCGTGAGCTTCTTCCGCGTCGTCCTCTCGCCCCACGGCCGCGGCCATGCCCTCGTGCTCCTCGAGGCGCCGCTGCTCGACCGGAGCCTGCCGGAGGCGCTCAATGTCTGCGTCACCGACAACGAGCCGCTGGCCCGCTGGCTCGTCCAGGGCTTCGTCGCCCACTTCGGCGCCTTCCGCGGCGTCACGGCGCTCGACGCCATGGTCTACCGGAAGCTCGAGGGCGTGGCGACCTCGGGCGATCAGCGCGCGAGCCACGTGGAGTGGGTCAAGGGGGACGGCGTCGAGGCCACGCTCGCCTGGGAGGGCCTCGGCGAGCCGTTCCTGGTGGCCCTGCCCCCGGAGAAGTCGGCCACGGGGCGCCACGAGATGTGGAGCCTCTTCGTCGAGGCCGAGCGGGTGAATGCCCGGGTGAACGGACGGCCGCTCAGGGGCCAGCCCGTTCCGCGCGACTTCGTCGGTCGCCGCAGCAGCACCGCCTTCCTCGCCTTCTCCGAAACGTGGGTGCAACCATGAGCAGGCCCGGGCGGCCGTTCCTGCAGATCCCCGGCCCCACGCTCGTGCCCGAGCGCATCGTGCGGGCCATGTCCGAGTCCATCATCGACCATCGGGGGCCGCGCTTCGCCGCCCTCGTCAGCGAGTGCCTCGAGGGGCTCAAGGGCGTGTTCCAGACGGAGCGCGGCCACATCGTCCTCTACCCCGGCTCGGGCACGGGGGCGTGGGAGGCGGCGCTGGTCAATACGCTCTCGCCGGGGGACCGCGTGCTCGCCTGCGTCAACGGCCACTTCTCGACGGGCTTCGCCCGGGTGGCCGCCGCCTACGGCATCGAGGTGGACAGGCTCGAGGTGCCCTATGGCGACGGGATCCCCGCCGCCGAGGTGGAGAGGCGCCTCCGGGAGGACGGGACCCAGCAGATCCGCGCCGTGCTGGCGGTGCACAACGAGACCTCCACGGGCGCCACCTCCGACATCGCCGCCCTCCGGCTGGCCATGGACGCCGCCCGGCACCCCGCGCTCCTGCTCGTCGACACGGTCTCCTCCCTGGCCGCCATCGACTTCGGCATGGACGAGTGGAGCGTGGACGTGGCGCTCACCGGGCCGCAGAAGGGGCTGATGCTCCCGCCAGGGATGGCCATCCTCGCCGTCAGTGACAAGGCGCTCGCCGCCGGCGAGAAGGCCCGCTGCCCCCGCTCCTACTGGGACTGGGCGCCTGTCCTCGAGCGAAACCGGATTGGGGAATTCCCCTACACGCCGGCCACGGCGTTGCTCTTCGGGTTGCGCGAGGCGCTCCTCATGCTCGGCGAGGAGGGGCTCGCGAACGTCTTCCGGCGCCACGCGCGCCTGGCCGAGGCCTGCCGCCGGGCCGTGCGGGGCATGGGGCTCGAGATCCTCTGCCGCGACCCCGCGGAGCAGTCGAACACGCTCACCGCCGTCGTGATGCCGGCAGGCTCGGATTCCGGCGCCTACATCGCCCACGCCAACAAGGCGCTCGGCATGTCTCTCGGCGTGGGCCTCGGGGCCGTCAAGGGGAAAGTCTTCCGTATCGGGCACCTCGGCAGCCTCAACGAGCTCGAGCTCCTGGGTGGGCTCGCCGGCGTGGAGATGACGCTCCGCTCCTTCGGCCTGCCCGTGCCGCTCGGGGCGGGCCTGGCCGCCGCGGAGGCGTACCTGCTGGAGACTGGCTGACGGCGCCTGACCATGGACCCGCCTCCTCGGCGGCCATTCCAGGGAAGACGCTCCCAACCGAAAGAAGTTCTCTCACTCGCCCGGGCGCATGTCCCCGCCCCTCCGCCTCCTGCGCCCGGACCTGCCAGTCGTCGTGTCCTGTGCCGTCGTGGTGAAAACTATTGACGGTCGTGGTCCCCGCGTGGCAGCATGGCGCCGGCATTGCCCCTCGAGAACAGGAGGTAGGCATGGCGATGCAGGAGCGGCTCATGCTGATCGTCCCCCGCTTCGACTACGAACTGCACGCTTGGCTCGAGAAGAAGTTCGAGGGCGACCCCGAGGTGCTGGTGATCCGGGACCGGCGCGCGGCGCAACGGCGTCAACGCCGCGAGATGCGCCACCAGGACCGGCGACAGTGCGACCGGCGCGGGCTCGCCCCTCACCGCACCGGAGTCTGGCTCCCGGTCAAGACGGCCGCGGCGCATCACGCGCCGGTGGCCGCACGGCTCGGCGCGACCTAGCCCGGGCTCCGGGCCGCGTCCCCCGAGTGTCTCGTGCCGGGACGGGACGCTAGCCGGCGCTCACCGTGTCACTCAGCTCGTTGGCGTCCCCCGGGCGCCGGGGAAAGTGGCGGCCGAGCGCCTCACCCAGCTCGCGCACCGCGTGGATGAGCCCGTCGCGGGCGCGCGCCTCCCTGAAGTGCGACGTGATCGAGGCCGCGAGACGTCGCCAGTACTCCTCCCCCACCCGCTCGTGGATCCCGGTGTCCCCGATCACGGCCAGCTTCCGGTCCCCGACGGCGATGTAGATCAGGACTCCGTGGCGCTCGGCCGTCCGATACATGCCAAGGCGATCGAACACCTTGACGGCCTGCGCCAGCGGATCGCCCGCGCACCGGGCGTCGAGGTGCACGCGGATCTCGGCTGCCGTGTGGGTCTCCGCCTCGGTGACGGCACGGGCCACCTCGTCGAGATCGGCGCCGCTCAGGAACCGGCGGACCCAGCGTGGATGGCGCGCCATCACCAGCTCCCGCTCGCGCCGCCGCCGCCGAAGCCGCCGCCGCCCCCGGCGAAGCCGCCCCCGGCATCGCCGCCACGGAATCCTCCGCTCCCGAAGCCGCCGCCGAGCCCGCCGCCGAACCACGGCCAGACGGTGCTGCCCGAGCGGCGCCCGGCGCGCGTCTTCGCGGAGTGCCAGCCCGTCGCCCCGCCGGTCCACCCGTAGCGGCGTGCATCCGCCCTCTCCCTGAGCCCCATCACCAGCGTCGCGAGGACCATCACCACGACTCCGATACCGATCGCCCAGGGGATGAGCGGGAGCAGGCCCCGCGGCGCGGGGGATGGCGGGCCGCCTCGATACGTCCCGGCAATCGCCCGGTCGATGGCGTCGAGCCCGTCGCTGACGCCGTCGGCGATCCGCCCCTGGCGGAAGCGCGGCGCCACCACGTCACGGATGATGGCGGCGCTGAGGGCGTCGGTGAGGGTGGCTTCGAGCCCGTAGCCGACCTCGAGGCGCATCTTCCGGTCCTGGAGGAAGACGAGGAAGATGACGCCGTTGTCGAGGCCCTTCTGGCCGATGCGCCAGGCCTGGGCGAGGCGGATCGAGTAGTCCTCCAGGCTTTCGCCCGAGAGCGCCGGGAAGATGGCCACCACGACCTGGTTGCGGCTCTCCCGCTCGCGCGCCGCGAGCGTCTGCTCCAGACGCTCCCGCTCCGCGGGCGGCAGGGCGCCGGCGTAGTCGTTGACGCGCCGGGCGGGGGGCGGGGGGACGCTGAGCGCCGCCGCAGCCGCGCTCGCGCAGAGAGCCAGCAGGAGGAGGGCGGTCAGGAGGCGCGGGAGCACGGCACGGGATGGACTGCGGCCGCCCGGACGGCGATCAGAACTTCACCTTCGGGACGGCCTCGCTGCCCGGCGCCGCCTCGAAGAAGGTCTTCTCCCTGAAGCCGGCGAACGAGGCCACGAGACTGCCCGGGAAGAGCCGGAGACGCGTGTTGTAGCCGCGGACCGCCTCGTTGAAGCGCCGGCGTTCGACGGTGATGCGGTTCTCGGTGCCTTCCAGCTGGCTCTGGAGGGCGAGGAAGTTCTGGTTGCTCCTGAGCTCCGGATAGCGCTCCACGACCAGCAGCAGCCGGGAGAGCGCTCCGCCCAGCTCGCTCTGCGCCCGCTGGAACTTCTGCAGCGCCTGCGGGTCGTTGAGCAATTCGGGCGTGGCCTTGATCCCCGCCACGCTGGCCCGGGCCCGCGTGACTTCCTCCAGCACCGTGCGCTCCTGGGCCGCGAAGCCCTTGACCGTCTCCACCAGGTTCGGCACGAGATCGGCCCGCCGCTGATAGACGTTCTGCACCTGGGCCCACTTCTCCTTCACGTCCTGGTCGCGGGCCACCAGGTCGTTGTTGACGCCGACGGCCCACCCGATCCCGCCGAGCACCACGAGCGCGATCCCGCCGAGCACGATGAGCAGGGTCCGGTTCATGCCTCGAGTATACCTTTCGGCGTCACAGGTCGTTGCCCGAGTAGGACTGGTTGAAGGACTTGTTGCAGAGCGGGAAGTCCGGGACGATGTTCTTCAGCAGGGCGTAGGACAGGGGCCGCCAGTTGAGGAACGACGGGTCGAGGATCTTGACACGCCAGAGCCTCCCGTCGGCGCCCGCCATGACCCAGTGGATGATGGCGCCGCGCCACCCCTCGACCATGGAGAAGGCGGGCGCGAAGGCGGGCAGCGCGCCCAGGGGGGCGGCCAGCGGCCCCCGCGGCAACCGTGCCACCGCCTGGCGGATCAGCGTGACCGACTCGCGCGCTTCCTCGATCCGCACCAGGGTCCGGGCCTTGACGTCCCCGGAGTCGAGGACGGGCACGCGGAAGGAGAGGCTGGCGTAGGCGGCGAACGGGTGGTCCCGGCGGACATCGGCGTCGATCCCGGAGGCGCGCGCGACGTAGCCGAGGACGCCGTGGTCGCGAGCGGTCCGGGTGGTCAGGCGGCCGGTGCCCTCGAGCCGGTCCATGACCAGCGTGTTCTCGAGGGTCAGCCCGACGATCTCCTCGAAGTCGCGCAGGGCGGCCTCCACCTCGGCCACCAGGTCCAGCCCCGCCGGCAGGTCCGCGCCGACGCCGCCGGGGACGATGCCGCCGCGGAGGAGCCGGTTCCCGGTCAGCCGCTTGTTCAGCCGCAGGAGCCGCTCCCGGATCCGGAAGCAGTGGGAGTGCGCCACCGCATACCCCGTGTCGTTGGCGATCATGCCGACGTCGGCCACGTGGTTGTAGAGCCGCTCCATCTCCAGGAGCACGACGCGCAGGTATGCGGCGCGCGCCGGCACGGCCACCCCGGCCGCCGCCTCCAGCGCCTGGCAAAAGGCGAGCGAGTGGCCCACGGTGGTGTCGCCCGAGATGCGCTCGGCCAGCTCCACCCCGGCGGCGGGCTGCCGGCCCTCGAAGAGCTTCTCGGTGCCCTTGTGGGTGAAGTAGAGCCGGGCCTTCATGTCGATGATCGTCTCGCCCACGACGCTGAACCGGAAATGGCCCGGCTCGATCACGCCGGCGTGGACCGGCCCCACGGGGATCTCGTACACGCCCTCACCGCCCACCTCGGTGAAGGGGAAGGCCTGCCCGTCGTCGCTGAACTCGCGCCGGCCGGCATCTTTCCGGAGCGGGAAGTAATCCGCCGGCCAGAAGCCGTGGCGCACGAGCGGCCGGGGGTCGGGGTGGCCCTCGGCCGCGATGCCGAAGAGATCGTAGATCTCGCGCTCGAAGCGCGAGGCCGGATAGTGGAACGTGGCGAGCGAGCCGAGCGCGGGGGCGTCGGCGGGCACGGCGGCGGTGGCGTGGAGGAACCAGGGTTCCCGCTCGGGCGTGAAGAGGTAATGGACCTCGAAGACCCCGCGGTCCGCGCGCCGGTCCGCGGCGGCCATGAAGACCAGCTCGGCGCCGAACCCGCTGCGGAGCAGGGCGGCCAGGGCGGCGACGTCGAGTGCGCGGACCGAGCAGTGCAGCTCGTTGCCGCGCACCACGCGCAGCTCGGCCACGCGATCGGCGAGCCGGTCGGTCAGCGCCTCCCTGAGCTCGGACAGACGGGTCATCGCCCGGCGATCTCCACGATCCCCGCCAGCAGCTCCTGCAGCGGGGCGGGCAGCGTGAGCCCCAGGACGACGAGGGCCGCCGCGCACACGCCGAGCGGGACCAGCGGCCAGCCGTTTCCCTCTCCCACCGTGACGCCCGGCGCCGGCGCGCCGTACAGCATCCGGTTGAGATGGCCGATCATGGAGACGAACGCCACGACGAGCAGGACCAGGACGAGTCCCATCAGCCACGGCCGGCCGGCCGCGAAGCCCGCGCGGAAGAGCGCAAACTCGGAGATGAACAGGCCGAAGGGGGGCAAGCCGACGACGGCCAGCACCCCGGCCGCGAACAGGCGGCCCGTCCACGGCATCACCGTGAGGAGGCCGGATACCCGGCCGATCTCGGTGGTGCGGTACCGCTGGAGCACCCGCCCCGCGAGGAAGAACATCATCGACTTCGCCAGCGTGTGGTTGAGCAGGTGCAGCATCGCGGCGAAGGTCCCGAGGGGGCCCAGCGCCAGCCCCACGCAGATCAGGCCCGTGTGCTCGATGCTGGAATACGCGAGCATGCGCTTGTAGTTCCGCTGGATCACGAGGCTGAACGCCCCGATGACGAGCGAGAGGATGCCGAGGGCGATGAAGAGCCCGTCCGTGAACCGCGTCCCCACCGCGGCGTTCGCCACCGCCTCCCACCGGATCACCGCGTACAGCGCGACCGCGAGGAGCACCCCGGACATCATCGCGGACAGGGGCGCGGGCGCCTCCGAGTGGGCGTCCGGGAGCCACGTGTGCATGGGGGCCAGCCCCGCCTTCGTGCCGTAGCCGACGAGGATGAAGACGAAGGCGAGCTGGATCACCTGCGGGTGGAGGCGCGACGCCGAGGCCATCAGCACCGTCCAGTTCAGCGCCCCCTCGCGGTGGCCGGCCAGGTTGACGAAGTCGAAGTAGCTCAGCACCGTCCCCCCGAACGCCAGGGCGATGCCGACGGAGCCGATCAGGATGTACTTCCAGGAGGCCTCGACCGAGGCCTTCGTCACGTGGAGCGGGATGAGCAGGGCGGAGGTGATCGTGGTCGCCTCGATGGCGATCCACATGAAGCCGACGTTGTTCGAGGTCACCGCGAACAGCATCGTGAACACGAACAGGTTGCCGAAGATGCGGAACCGCCGGGCCTGGGCCCCGTCGTAGCCGTCGTCCCCGCCCACCCCCGGGCCGAGCCAGGCGGCCAGCGCCCCCACCACGCTGACGCAGAGCGCGAGCAAGGTCGAGAGCGCGTCGGCCCGCAGGAACTCCCCGGGGCCCGAGGTCGGCACGTCCCCCGCGAGGATGTGACCCCAGAGGGCGACCGACGCGCCGAGAGAGAGGAGGGACAGCAGGGCATTCGCCCATCCGACGAAACGCCGGTAGGGCGTCACCGCCACGGCCAGGAGCGCGCTCGCCAGCGGCGGGCCCAGGAGCAGGCTGAACACGCTCATGATCGCTCGGTGCGGGGGCCCGTCACCATGGCCCGTGGGACGGGGTCGAGTTGCGAGCCAGACGAGGCCCGAGGGAGCCAGCGACGCGAGGCGTCCTCCCTGTACGTTGAGCGTCGCTGGCGACCGAGTAACGAAGTATGGCGAAGCAAATCGACCCTGTCCCCTCAGTGCCGCAGGCGGTTGAGCTGCTCCACGTCGATGCTCTCGAAGGTCTCGTGGATCTGATAGATGAAGATCTGCATGACGAGGAATCCCATGAGCACATCCAGGAACACGCCGAGCTCGACGATCAGGGGGATCCCGTACGTCCCCAGGACCGCCAGCAGCGCCAGCCCGTTCTCGAGCATCAGGAACCCGATGACCTGGGTCAGCGCCTTCTTCCGGCTCAGCACGACGAACAGGCTCACGAGCACCAGCCCCATGGCGAGCGGCATGCCCGCCCGTGTCGGCAGCTGGCTCAGCGCGACGAGCGGCCGCGTGATGGCATAGCCGAACAGCACGAGCAGCCCGGAGACGACCAGCGAGGTCGCCGTGTTGACGTACGGCTCCAGCTCGCGCTCGGCCGCGAAGCGCCGCTCCATCCGCCGGAGGAGCCGCGGGATCGCGACCCCCTTGAGCAGGAAGAGGCCTCCCGCGACCCAGTAGAGCTCGGGGTCGTGGCCGAAGTAGCCGACGGTCGCCGTCACGCCGGACAGCACGGTGGACTGCCACAGGAAGGCGTTGATGTAGGCGGTGACGCCCCGCCGCCACAGCAGGATGAGCCCGAAGATGAGCACCAGGCTCGAGCCGAGGACACAGAGCTGGGAGAAGACGCTCTCCATGTGCTACCTCAGGAGGAACGACGAGGTGACCGCGAGCAGGGCCAGCACGAACGAGGCGCTCAGCAGCTCGGGCACCCGGAAGAGCCGGAGCTTCGCGATGCGCGTCTCGAGCAGCGCGACGGCCCCTGCCAGGACCACCAGCTTGGCCAGCAGGCTGGCCACGGCGACGGCGACCGCCGCCGGCGTGAAGGCGACGGACACACCCCACGGCACGAAGAGGTTGCCGAGCAAGGAGAAGAAGATCAGCAGCTTGACCGCCGCCGCCCACTCGATGAGGGCGAGGTAGCGCCCCGAGTATTCGAGGACCATCGCCTCGTGGATCATCGTCAGCTCGAGGTGCGTGGCCGGGTTGTCGATGGGGAGCCGCCCGGTCTCGGCCAGGGTCACGATGAAGAGGGCGCCGAAGGCGAGCAGGTGCCCGGGGCTCAGGGCCGCCCCCGGATCGGCCATGGTGCGCGCCACGATCTGGCCGAGGTTGGTCGAGCCCGCGCCGAGGGCGAGGGCGAAGATCGCCAGCGCGATGGTGGGCTCGGCCAGCGCGGCGACGGTCATCTCGCGGCTGGCGCCCATCCCCCCGAACGGCGAGCCCGGATCCAGTCCGGCGAGGGACAGGAAGAAGGTGCCGAGCAGGAGGAGGTAGACGACGACGAGCAGGTCGCCGACCCCGTCGAACGGCAGCGGCACCGCGAGGATCGGCACGAGGAACGTGACCGCCACGGCGCTCGCGAAGACGACGAAGGGCGCCGCCCGGAAGAGCCAGGACGCGGTGCTCGAGACGACGACCTCCTTCCGGAACAGCTTGCCCAGCTCCCGGTACGGCTGCCAGACGGGCGCGCCGCGGCGGTTCTGCAGCCGCGCCTTCATCCAGCGGACCAGCCCCACGAGGCCCGGCGCCAGCAGGAGCGCCAGCGCCGCCTGCGCCCCCTCGAGCACGTACCCGATCACCGCCCCCACCTCGCCGCCGTGAGCAGCACCAGCAACGCCAGCGTCATGTACACGAGGTAGAGGTGCACCGAGCCCCCCTGGAGCCGGCGGACCCCCGTGGCCGCGCTGCGGAGGCCCTGCAGCAGCCGGGCGTAGAGAACCCGCTCGAACCACGGGTGGATCTCGCTCCGGTACTCGATCGATTGCACGAAGTACTTCGACGCCGGGTGGAAGTCGATCGACAGATCCTGGGATGGCCGGTACAGCTCGGCGAAGATGCGCCTCAACGGCTCGGCGAAGGCGGTGGCGGTGTACTCCATGCGCGCCGTCTGGCCGATGCGGCCGCAGCCCCACGTGTCACCCACGCGCAGCCGCCGGTTGGCGCCCAGGAGCCACAGCGCCAGGGGGACGAGGGCCAGCAGCAGGGCGAGCCCGAGCGCCAGGAGCGGAGCCGACATCTGCCCGAAGGTGCCCGGCACGCGGAGGGGCAGGGCCAGGGTGAACGTCACCGCGGTGGGGGCGAGGCCCCCGAGCCCCGCGAGGCTCGACCCGAGGAGCGGGACCACGGCGAACGGCGCCAGCCCGAGCCCCACGCACATCAGCACCAGCGAGACCATCCCGACCTGCATGGACGGCGGGGCCTCGTGCGCGTGCGCGGCTTCCGGAGATCGCGGGATCGCCAGGAACGTGATCCCGAACGCCTTGACGAAGCAGGCCGCGGCCAGACCGCTGGTGAGGGCCAGCATGGCCACCGCGATCGGCATGATCACCGCGACCTCCGGCTGGGGGATCGCCGACCCGCCGAGCAGGGCCTGGAAGACCAGCCACTCGGAGGCGAACCCGTTGAGCGGCGGCAGTGCCGAGATCGCGCAGGCGCCGACGAGGAAGAAGAACGCGGTCCGCGGCATCCGCCTGATCAGCCCGCCCAGCTCCTCCATGTTGCGCGTGCCCGTCGCGTGGAGCACCGATCCGGCCCCGAGGAACAGCAGCCCCTTGAAGCAGGCGTGATTGATCGTGTGATACAGGCCGCCGACGATGCCCAGGGTGGCGAGCGTCGTCAGCCCGTAGCTCTGGAACATCAAGCCCGCGCCGATCCCGATGAAGATGATGCCGATGTTCTCGACGGAGTGAAAGGCGAGCAGCCGCTTGAGATCGTGCTCCATCAGGGCGTAGAGCACCCCGAGGAGCGCCGAGACGGTGCCCACGCCGAGGACGAGACCGCCCCACCACGGGGGCCCACCCCCGAGCAGGTCGATCGTCACGCGGAGGAGGCCATAGACGCCCATCTTGATCACCACGCCGGACATCAGCGCCGAGACGTGGCTCGGGGCGACCGGATGCGCCATGGGCAGCCACACGTGCACCGGGACGACGCCCGCCTTGGCGCCGAAGCCGACCAGCGCCAGCACGAAGGCCGCGTCGCGGACCAGCGGAGCCAGGGAGACCGAGCGCATCGCCGCGAAGGAGGTCGTCAGCTCGCCCGCAGACAGCAGGAAGAACATCGCCACGAGGGCGGCGAAGCCGGCATGCGTGACGGCGAGGTACCAGGTGGCGGCCCGGACCGTCCCCGGCCGATCGTGCTCCGTGAGCACCAGCAGGTAGGCCGCGAGCGACATGGTCTCCCACGTCATGAGGAAGGTGAGCGCGTTGTCGGCCATCACCTGCACGGTGAGGGAGAGCAGCAGGACGTTCAGCAGCGCGCCCAGCCGGCGGAGGGAGTAGCGCCCCTGGTACGCGGCCGAGTAGCCGAAGCCGTACAGGGCGACCGCGGCGCCGACCACGCCGATGAGGATGAGGAAGAACGCGCTCAGGCCGTCGATGCGAAGGGCGACGCCGGTCAGCGGCAGGAACGGAGCGGTGACGGTGGGCGCGAGCCCGGCGCCGAGACAGACGGCGCCCAGCAGCAGCCCGGCCACGGCGCCCAGGAACGCGCAGCCGGCGACGAGGCCGCGCCCGGCCGCTCCACGGACCCCGAGCGCCGCGAGCGCGCCGGCCGGATACGCCGACAGGGTCACCGCGACGAGGAGCTGCTCGGGGGCCATCTCACCTTCCCCGCGCGAGGGGCATGGCCGGGACGAGGCGCAGCCGGATCACTGCGTTACCCGAACGTGAGTGACTTCAGTGTGGCGGCCGGGCCTCTTCGCGCAAGCGCTCATCGGCGGCCGATCGCGGCGAGGATGCCCTGGAGGATGGCGGTCGGCTCCGGGGGGCATCCGTCGACGGACACGTCGACCGGGATGATCTGGTCCACGCTGCCGGCCACGGCGTAGCTGCCCTGGAAGACCCCGCAGGTCCGCGCGCACTCCCCCACCGCCACCACGAGCTTGGGCGCCGGCGTCGCCTCGTAGGTCTTCAGCAGCGGCACCGCCATGTTGCGCGTCACGGGGCCCGTCACCAGGAGCATGTCGGCGTGCCGGGGCGAGGCGACGAAGTGGATGCCGAAGCGCTCGCTGTCGTACACGGGGCTCGTGAGCCCGGTGATCTCGAGCTCGCACCCGTTGCACGAGCCGGCGTCCACCTCCCGGATGGCGACGGCGCGGCCGAAGAGCCGCCGGGCGCGCGCATCGACCTCGTGGAGGAGGCGGACGACGTCGGCCCCGCCCGGCGGCAGGGGCTCGGTCACGAGGCCGACCCGGAAGATCTTCGAGAGGAGGCGCATCTACCGGCGGCGCGCCTCCCGGCGGAGCTCGCGAAGCATCGTCTGCGTGCCGATGAGCTGGTTGTCGAAGATGCGGCGGGCGGCGTCGAGGAATTCCCGGAGGGAGGCGTCACGCACGGCGTACCGCACCCCCGTGCCCTCCTTGGAGGTCTCGACGATGTTCTTGGCCCTGAGCACCGCGAGCTGCTGGGAGACCGTGGGCTGGTCGAGGCCGAGCGCCTCCTGGAGCTCGTGCACACTGCGTCCGCCGCTGACGAGGATCTCGAGGATGCGGATGCGCACCGGGTGGGCCAGCGCCTTGAAGAACTCCGCCTTGAAGACGTGGAGCTGCCCGCCGGGTGCCGACTGCTTCATAGGCTCTCTTTAATATAACGATATATACGAATTGTCAATATATACGACCTGTCAACCCGGGAGGCGAGGACGGCCGCAAATCCTGCGGTCATCTGCCGAGCGGTCCCGGGACGCCCGCGGTCTTCCGCCTCGTAACCGGGTGATCCCCCTGCCCTTTCCATTGCTCGTCCACGATGGCACGCCCCTTGCCGACAAGTTCGATGGGGGTATCCCACCATGCTCTTGAGGGTGTTTGGCGCTCGGCCGGGACGGGAGCGCGAGTTGCTGGACCGCCTGCGAGATCTTGCGACCCGGATGATCCAGCAGCGCACCCTGGATGCCGTGCAGATCTGCCAGTACGCCGACAGGGTCGATCGCGTCGTCTGGATCGAGGATCGCCCCACCGCTCCGGGATGCGAACGCTTCCTCGAAGCGGAGGGGGCCGCCACCTGGGCGACGACCCTCGTGGACGGGCCTGTCTCGCAGCCGTTCGAGATCGTCGACGGCTATTACCACTACCCGGTGCCGCGCTGTCGGGTCTGGAGCCTCGAGGTGGCGCCGGCAGCGGGCCGGGAGCAGGACACGCTCACGGGCTTCCTTGACCTGTCGCGCGCGGTATCGGCAGAACCCTCGGTGGCCGGGCTGTCGATCTACCGCACGCCGGGCGAGCCCTGCCGCTTCCTGGTCTTCGTGGCGCTGAGTGACGGCGTGATCCCGTTCGGCCCGTTCGTCACAGCAACTCCCCCGGACAGCTGGCGGCCCCTGCTGGTCGTCTGGACGATGGGGCGCCTCTCGAGCGGCCGCGGGCCTCGCGCGCCCGCCGCGGCGGGCCGCCATCCCCGGGCGACGTTCTGGGCGCGCACGATGCCGGTTGTCGCGGTCGCACCGGCAGAGGAGGGCGAATGCTCATGACCCAACTGTCAGGCACGACCCCGCGGGGCGGAGGGGCCCGCAACCACATGATCTATGTCATCACGTGCGGGATGTGCGGGCAGAGCTGGCAGCGGGTGACGGCGCAGGATGGCCAGGTCATCGGCTGCATTTTTTGCGGATGCCAGGGGTCCCTCCGCCTCGGCGCCGCGCCCCCGGATGGTGGTGCCCAGGGGCACGGGCGGACCGAGGCGTGGCTTCATGTGGCCGGGGAGGCCGCCGAGTGACCCGTCCCACGGCTCCAGCTCGCGGCGATGCGGCTGCAGTTGTCCAGGAACGGGAGGATCGGTGATGGGGTACTTCTTCGGGCGCCTGCCGATCGCGTTCGATCCGGTCGTGACCCGACAGGAGTATCTCGACGCGGCTGACCGCGCGCTCGACGCGCTCGCGCACGAAGCGGACCGTCGGGACGCGGCGTACCGCCATGCGCTCGAATACCTCGCCGCGGGCCGCCCAGCACGGGCCACGCGCGCCTTCTCATCGCTGCTCGAGCAGCGTCCGCGGGATCCGACCCTTCACCGCATGCTCGGGATCAGCCACTTCCACGCCGGGAATGCTCGGCTGGCCGTGCGCCACCTCGAGACGGCACTCATCCTGCTGACCCGCGCCGAGGCCGCAGGCATCCCCCTCGTCCGGACGCTCCGCATCGAGGTGGAGGCCTGCGTCGTACGGCTCGCCCTCGTGGCTGCGTACGCGCGGCTCGGTCATCGGGCGGGCGTGATCCGCTGCCTCTCGCAGAACCGGCCGCTGACCTGGCCGATCCGCTCCCGCCGCGGCCCGTGAGCGCGCCGGCGGCCGCGGGACGGGTGCAAGAGTTGCAGCGGTCGTCTGCGGCTCCCTCGGACGGGAGAGCCGGCTACTCGATCTGATACCGGCGCAGCTTGTAGTGCAGGGCCCGCGCGCTGATCCCGAGAGTCTTGGCGGCCCGTTCGCGGTGCGAGGTGACGTCCTGGAGCGTCTTCCGGATCACCTGCTCCTCGACCGCGTGGAGGGGGAGCCCCAGCGGGATGGTGATGCTTCGCTCCGGCGCTGACCCGGTCATGACGGTGGAGGGCAGGTGAATGGGGCGGATGAGGCGAGCCCCGACGGTGACGACCAGCCGCTCCACGACATTTCGGAGCTCCCGGACATTGCCGGGCCAGGCGTACCCACGGAGCATCTGGAGCGCCGTGGCCGAGAAGGACTTCTCGGAGCAGCCGTACTGGGTGCAGAACTCCCGAAGAAACACCGTGGCGAGCAGGGGGATGTCCTCGGACCGGTCGCGAAGGGGAGGCAGGGTGATGGGCACCACGGCCAGCCGGTAGTAGAGGTCCTCGCGGAAGGCGCCGGTCTTCACGGCCTCGGCGAGGTCCTTGTTCGTCGCGGCGATGAAGCGGACGTCGACCGTCTTCGGCCGGTCCCCTCCGAGCCGGCGGACCTCCCGCTCCTGAAGCGCCCGGAGGAGATCGACCTGTGTCTTGGGGCTCATCTCGCCGACCTCGTCCAGGAACAGGGTCCCGCCGTTCGCCTGCTCGACACGCCCGGCCCTGGTGCCGGCGGCGCCCGTGAAGGCACCCCGCTCGTAGCCGAACAGTTCCGACTCGACCAGCGTCTCCGGCAGGGCCCCGCAGTTCAGCGTCACGAAGGGGCCCCCGCGCCGCGGGCTCCGGCTGTGGATGGCCCGTGCCACGAGCTCCTTGCCCGTCCCCGACTCGCCCATGATGAGGACCGTGGCCAGCGTGGGCGCCACCTGCCGCACCGTCTCGTGGGCTTTCCGCATCTGCACACTGCGGCCCACGATCAGGCCGAAGGCGGTCTTGATCGCGACGCGCTCTCGGAGCTCCCGTACCTCTTGCTTCAGGGCCCTGTGCTCCAGGGCCTTCGCCACGAGGTGCAGCAGCCGTTCCGGATCGACGGGCTTCACGAGATAGTCGTAGGCGCCCAGCTTCATCGCCTCGACGGCGCTCTCGACGCTCCCGTAGGCGGTGAGGAGGACGACTTCCGCTTCCGGGAAGTGTTGCTTGGCCGCTTTGAGGACCTCGAGGCCCCCGGTCCCGACCATGCGCAGGTCGGTGATCACCAGCTCGACCCCCCCGTCCTGGAGCGCCGCGAGCGCCTCCTCGCCGCTGGCGGCCGCCCCCACCTCGTGGCCCGCCTTCTCGAGGAGCCTGGCGAGCGCCTCGCGGATGTTGCGCTCGTCGTCGACGACGAGGACGCGACCGGCCATCACCCCTCCTCGCGAGGTCTCCCGACCTCACTGAGCGGGAGCCGGATGATCATCGTGGTCCCGCTCCCGAGCTGGCTCTCGACATCGATGCTGCCCTCGTGCCCCTGCACGATCCGGTGAGCGATGGCCAGGCCGAGGCCGACCCCGCTGGGCCGCGTCGTGAAGTACGGATCGAACACGTGGGGAAGAACGTCCTCGGCAATCCCGGGCCCCGTGTCCCTGACGCTCACCTCGGCCCAGCCGCCATCCCGTCGCGTCGTCACCGCGAGGGCCCCCCCGTTCGGCATGGCCTGTAGCGCGTTGATCATCACGTTGAGGAACACCTGGGAGAGCTGTCCCTCGTCACCGAGGATCCTCGTGAGCGCGGGATCGAGACGGCTCTCGATGGCGACGCCGTGGCTGGCAGCCTCGAATGCGACCAGGCCGAGCACACGCTCGACGAGGCCAGCGATCTCCACCGGCTTGAACTCGGGCACCAGGGGCTTCGAGAAGCGGAGAAAGTTCTCCACGATTCGATCGAGGTGCTGCAGCTCGGATCGGAGGACGTCGAAATACCCGCGGATCGCGGCCCCGGGAGGCGGCCCGGGCGCGAGCTCGGCCTGGAGCAGATGGAGGTTCAGGCCCAGGGCGTGGAGCGGGTTCTTCACTTCGTGGGCGACGCCGGCAGCGAGCGTCCCCAGCGCGGCCAGCTTGTCGGATCTCCGGAGCTGCAGCTCGAGCCGGCTCACCTCCGTGATGTCGCGGAGCAGCACCACCAGGCCGTCCGTCTCGCCGGACTCGTCCCGCAGGTCCGACGCCGAGGCGCGCACGGTCGCCCGCCGGCTTCCCTCCGCCGTCAACGCGAAGTCGCGCTCCTGATGAAGGCGATCTCCTGCGAGGGCGCCGAGGACCCACGCCGTGAGCTCCGGGACGGCCTGCAAGGCCTCGCCCACGGGCCGGCCCCGGATCGCGGAGGCCCGGAGACCCAGCAGGCGCTCGCCCGGGCCGTTCAGCGAGGTGACGGCGCCGCCCGCGTCGAGGGTCAGGACGCCCGTCGGGATGCTCTCCAGGATGTTCCGCATCAGGCTCTTGACGCGCTCGAACGTCTCGGCGACAGCCCGGTAGTTCTGGTAGGCGCCGAACAGGACGATGCCGATGGCGGCGAGCACGAGGAGCGCCGCGAAGGTCGCGACCAGTTCCGGCCAGCTCAGCCCCCGGACGAGGCTGGAGGGATCCGGTGGGGGAACGGGAAGTCCCGAGGCCAGGAGCCGGTGCCGCTCGTACTGGATCCCGACCGCGACCCCGGCGGCGAGGAGGAGGGCGACGAGGGCGAAGGCCGAGAGCGGCAACCAGACGGGGACCGATCCGAACGAGACACGCGGGGGGCCGGGGCGAAACATTCAGCTCGCGCCGGCGGACCGGTCGCTCGCGGCCCGGTCACGGCAGGTCATCGTCCCGATCGGCGCGAGAGTCCAGCGACTGGCTCGTCTCCATCTCGTCGGCCCATCTTGAGGGGTACTCGCGGCCACTGTAGCACTCGCCTCGGCGTCGGGAAAGGGTGCGGAGGCCGGTTGACCGTCTTCCCGCCGGCGTGCTAGATAACGGGTGACCGCGTCCCTCGACACCCAGGAGGCTCCCCATGGATCTCAACTACACCGCCGAGGACACCGCCTTCCGCAAGAAGGTGCGCGCCTGGCTCGAGCAGAACCTGCCGCGGACGCCGATCCGCACGCTCGACGAGCGGCGCGCCTGGCACCGCAAGCTCTGCGAGGCCGGCTACCTGGGCATGGGCTGGCCGAAGGCGTACGGGGGAGGCGACGCGCGGCCCATGGAGCAGGCCATCGTGGCCGACGAGCTGGCGCGGGCCTGCGCCCCGGCTCCCACGAACGCCCTCGGGCTCGGCATCGTGGGCCCCACCATCGTGGTCCATGGCACCGAGGCGCAGAAGAAGCGGTACCTCAGGAAGATCCTCATGGCGGAGGAGCTGTGGTGCCAGCTCTACTCGGAGCCCAACGCGGGCAGCGACCTGGCCGCGCTCAGGGCCAGCGCCGAGGACAGGGGCGACCACTTCATCGTCAACGGGCAGAAGACCTGGACCAGCGCCGGCTCCATCGCCGACTGGGGCCTGCTCCTGGCCCGCACCGACCCGGCCGTGGCCAAGCACAAGGGCATCACGTGCCTGCTCATGAACATGCGCCAGCCGGGCGTCGAGGTGCGGCCGCTCAAGCAGATCACCGGGTCGTCGGAGTTCTCCGAGGTGTTCATGACCAACGCCCGCGTCGAGAAGTCGGATCAGGTCGGCCGGCTCGGCGAGGGCTGGGCCATCGCCCAGACGACGCTCGGCTACGAGCGCGGGGGCCGCGCGCTGGCCCGCATCACGAGCTACGCCTCGCAGTACGGCCGGCTCGTGGAGGCGGCCCGGCGGATCCGGCGGCACGGCCGTCCGCTCGTCGACGATCCCATCATCCGCCAGAAGCTCGGGCGCATCTGGGCCGAGCTCGAGGTGGAGCGCTACGGCGCGCTCCGGATGCTCACGCTGCTCGAGCGGGGCGAGCACCCCGGCGCCGGCGGCTCCCTGAGCAAGCTCTCCTACTCGGAGTTCGAGAAGCGCTTCATGGAGCTCGCGATGGAGATCCTGGGGCCCTACGGCCAGCTCACCGAAGGCGCGCCCGAGGAGCTCCGGCTCGAAATCGACACCGCCGTGGGCGAGCAGGGGACCTGGGCCTACGCCTTCCTCTGGTCGCGCGCCGGCACGATCTACGCTGGCTCCTCGGAGATCCAGAAGAACGTCATCGGGGAGCGCATCCTGGGGCTCCCCAAGGAAACGCGCGCCGACCGCGTCGGAGGCGCCCGATGAACTTCTCCTTCAGCGAAGACCAGGTCCTCCTCCGCAACTCGGTGCGCGCCTTCCTCGACGAGCAGTGCAAGCCCGCGCACGTCCGGGCCATGATGCACGATCCGCGCGGGTACGATCCGGGGCTCTGGAGCGAGATGGCGAAGCTCGGCTGGCTCGGCCTGCCCTTCCCCGAGAAGCATGGCGGCGCCGGCCTCGGCATGGTCGAGCTGGCGATCGCCATCGAGGAGCTGGGACGCGCCGCCTATCCCGGCCCCTATCTCCCCAGCGTGGTCCTGGGGGGCGTCGGGCTCCTGCTGGGCGGCTCGGGCGGGCAGAAGGACACGTGGCTCCCGGCCATCGCGTCCGGCGAGAAGCGCGCCACCGCCGCCCTGATCGAGGAGACGCTCGACTGGGATCCCGCCTCCACGACGGCCACCGCGGTCAGGTCCGGCGACGGCTGGAAGGTCTCGGGGCTGAAGCGGTTCGTGCCGTGGGCGCATGTGGCCGACGTCGTGCTGGTGCCGGCCCGCGGCCCCGAGGGGCTGTCGCTCTTCCTCGTGGACCCGAGGCAGGCGGGCGTCACGCTCAGCCGCATGGTCGGCATCGACCTCGGCAGCCGCTGGTCCGAGCTGCGGCTCGAGAACGTCGGGGTGGGGGCCAACGCCGTCGTCGGCCAGCCGGGCGGCGCCGGCCCGCTGCTCGAGGCCCTGCTCCGGCGGGCCGCCGTCTGCGCCTCCGCCGAGATGCTGGGCGCCGCGCGCCGGTGCGTCGACATGAGCGTGGAGTACGCGAAGGTGCGCGAGCAGTTCGGCCAGCCCATCGGCTCCTTTCAGGCCATCCGGCATCGCTGCGCCGAGATGCTGCTGGAGACGGAGAACTCCCACTCGGCGGTGTACTACGCCGCCTGGGCGCTGGAAGCGGGGGCCGAGGACGCCGCCGTCGCGGCCTCCATCTGCAAGTCCTACGTGAGCGAGTCCGCGCGGCGGGCCTGCGGGGACGCCATCCAGGTGCACGGGGGCATCGGGTTCACCTGGGAGTATGATCTCCACCTCTACATGAAGCGCGCCAAGGCGCTGGAGCCCCTCTTCGGCGACGCCGAGTTCCACCGGGAGCTGGTCGCCCGCCACGTCGCCGGAGCCCGATGAAGCGAGCGCCGCGCGAGACGACATCTCCAGGCCGTCGGCACCCCCTCGCCCGCCGGGGGGGAGCCAAGGGGACAGGGGCCCGGGGCGAGGGGGGCCCGCTCAGGGGCGTGCGGGTGATCGACCTCACCTCCTACATCGCCGGCTCCTACGCGGCCATGATGCTGGCCGACCTCGGGGCCGACGTCATCAAGGTCGAGTCGCTCGAGGGCGACTCCTTCCGCGAGCTGCCGGGCTTCTTCGGCTGGAACCGCGGCAAGCGCTCCATCGCCGTCAACCTGAAGACACCGGACGGCCGCGCCATCGCCCACCGCCTCGCGCGCACCGCGGACGTGGCGATGGAGAACATGCGCCCGGGCGTGGCCGACCGGCTCGGCGTGGGCTACAGGGACCTGCGCCGGCGGAACCCGCGGATCATCTACTCCTCCGCCACCGCCTTCGGCTCCGAGGGGCCGTACCGCGACCGCCCCGGCTTCGATCCCCTCGCCCAGGCCATGGGCGGGGTCATGGCGATCCAGGGCTTCGGGGGGCCGCCGCAGTACATGCGCATCGCGGTCACCGACTACTACACGGCCGCGCTCTCCTGCCAGGCGATCCTGGCCGCGCTCTTCGCCCGCGAGCGCACCGGCCGCGGCCAGCGCGTCGAGACCTCGCTGCTCCAGGGCGTGCTGGCGCTGCAGTCCGGCAACGTGGTCGACTATGCGGGCAAGCAGCACGTCTTCCGCGACAACCCGACCTATCGCCTCTATCGCGCGGGCGACGGCGAGTGGTTCTTCCTCGCCTGCGGCAACCAGGCCTTCTGGGGCAAGCTCTGCCAGGTCATCGGCCGCCCCGACCTCATCGACGACCCGCGCTTCGGCTCCTGGCTCCTGAGACTGGACAACCGCGAGGCGCTCATGCCGCTGCTGGAGGCGACCTTCGCCTCCCGGCCGCGCGCCGAGTGGCTGAAGGTCCTCGCGGACCACGACATCCCGGCAGCGGGCACCCGGACGCTGCTGGAGTGCATGGACGATCCCGCCGTGCAGCAGCTCGGGATGATCGTCACCTATGACCACCCGGAGGTCGGCCGGCTGCGCATGATGGGCCCGCCGCTCCGCTTCTCCGACACCCAGGCCCCCGATGCCGGCCCGCCGCCCGTGCTGGGCCAGCACACCGACGAGGTGCTGCGCGAGGTCGGCTTCGGCCCACGCGCCGTCGCGGGTCTTCGCCGCCGCGGCATCGTCGCAGGGCAGCGGCCCTGACGAGCGGAGCCACCGGCCCCGCGCGCTCGCCCCGCACGAGGCGCTTCGCCTACTTCACGAAGCTCACCCGGCGGCAGCAGGCGATCTACCTCCGGAGCGACGGGATCACGGCCGTCCCGCTGCCGCGGGCCGCCGCGCTCCGGCCGCTCGTGACCGAGCTGGCCGAGGCGCTCCGCAGCGAGGACCGCCCGCCGACCGAGCGGGCGGCTCAGCGGCTCGTGGCGGCCGTGGCCTCGGCCCTCGGTATGCCCACCGTGAGGGTGCAGGTGCTGGCGGCCCGCCCCCACGCGAAGTGGGGAGAGCTGCACGGGCTCTACGAGACGGGGCGGCGGCCCGGCCAGCCGCCGCTCATCACGCTCTGGATGCGGACGGCCCGGCAGAAGCGGGTCGTCGCGTTCCGGACCTTTCTCCGCACGCTGCTCCACGAGATGGGGCATCATCTGGACTACACGCTCTTGCGGCTCGGCGACTCGCTCCACACGCAGGGCTTCTACCAGCGCGAGTCGCATCTCTTCCACCAGCTCGTCACCGACGAAGGTCAGGCCATGGCGACGATCGAGGAGCAGATGGCGCGGATGGGGCGGACAGCGGACGACTTCTCGGCGGCCATCAACGGGGTGCCGGAGGCGACCCTCGCCCGGCGGCCCGACCCGAAGAACTGGGCGCCGAAGGAGATCGTCTGCCACATCCGGGACACCGAGGAGGGGTTCATGGGGCGCTTCCAGGCCATCCTCGCCATGGAAGAGCCGAGGTTCCTCCCCGTGGAGCCCGACCGCTGGGCCACCGAGCGCCAGTACCTCCGCAACGATGCCGCCGAGGCCCTGGCCGCCTTCCGGGGGCGGCGCGCCGAGACGCTGGCCTTCCTGCGCCATCTCGCCCCGGATCAGCTGGAGCGGGCCGGAGTCCACGCCACGCGCGGGCGCATGACGATCAAGGACTTCATCGGCATGATGGCGTGGCACGACGACAACCACCTCGACCAGCTCAAGCGGGCCCTCGACGGCAAGCCGTAGCGGCCCTTGGGGTCAGATCTTGCAAACCGACACGGAGCCCCGGCCCCAGTGCCATTACCCTCCGAGCGGCACACGATGACCAGTCCCTGAGCCGTAGGCCAACGCAAGACCGCACTCCTGCCAATGTCGGAATGCAAGACCTGACCCCAAGGTCAGCAGTACAGCCTCCCGGTCTGGATGGCCCGGTGGTGGTGGAAGAGCGTCCACTCGAGCGCGCGGGGCGTCACCCGCCGCTCGCGGGCGTGGCGGCGCAGCTCACGCAGGTAGAGGAGCCACTGCTCCACCGTGAAGCCGCGGCCGCGGGGGTTGACGCCCACGGACCGGAGCGCGAAGAGCAGCTGCCAGACGCGGATGTCGAGCACGCCGTAGCGGATGGGATCGAGCAGCGTCAGGATCGCCGAGGCCATGGCCACGCTGACGCCGCGGAGTCCCACCAGCAACTGCATGCGGCGGCGCTCGCTGCGCGTCGCCAGGACGTCGCGGGAGACCGCCCGGATCGTGGCCGCCCGATTGCGCCGGCACTGCGGGAGCGCCCGCGGGCTCTTCCAGCGGCACATGGCGAGGAACTCCGCGCGGCTGAAGCCGCTGGCGCTCCTCACGTGGCGGAGGCGGCGGATGAGCGCCGCGGTGTCGGGGTCCTCCTCGACGATCGGCAGGTGCCCGAGGAGGCCACGCAAGCCCCGGCCCCGCCCGGGGTCAGGTCTTGAAAAGCGACACGTGGCCCTGGCCCCGACGCTGCTGCGCCCCCGCTCCAGCTTGATGAACAGCGCCGTCACCGATACCACGATGCAAGATCGGGCCCCTGCCGATGTTGGAATGCAAGACCTGACCCCGACGGTCAGGTGGCCGCGCCGGCTTCGAGGGTCGGAAGATAGTGCCGCGCGTCGGGGAAGCCGATGGGGCGGATGGCCGGCAGGGTGACGCCGGCCTCGCGGTGGGCGGCGACGAAGTCCTGGAGCGCCCGGTAGTCGCCGACGGCGCCCAGCGCCGCCGCGAGGCGATCGGGCACGGCCTCGGGGCCGGGGGCGCGGTCGTAGGCGGCGAGCTCGGCCGCGAAGCCGCTCCCGACCAGCATGGCGCGGTAGAAGGGCAGCGCGAGATAGCGCGTGAGCTCCGCCTTGAAGAGCGCCGTCGCCGCCGTCCGCTCCACCGTGAGCGCGGCGGGCACCGCCGCCACCACCTCGAAGCCGTCCGGCGGCTTCCCCGCGCGCGCGCGCCCGCCCCTGATCGCGGGCAGCGCCACGCGGCGGATGTACTCCGGCGCGCAGAGCCAGAGCACGACCCCATCGGCGATCTCCCCGGCCAGCTCGAGCATGCGCGGCCCGAGCCCGGCCAGGAGCAGGGACGGCGCGGCCGGCAGCCGTGGAAGCCCGCTCTGCCACGCCACGCGGTAGCGAGCGCCTGCGTGCTCGACGCGCCCCGTGAGGGCGCTGCGCAGCACGGCGACGTATTCCCGCATCACCTCGAGGGGCTCGCCCATGGGGAGCCCCAGCGCCTGCTCCATGGACGCGCGGTGGCTCACGCCGATGCCGAGACGGAGACGTCCGCCCGTCACGTCCTGGAGGGTGAGCGCCTCCTGGGCCAGCAGCACCGGGTGCCGCGGGTAGATCGGGACGACACCCGTCCCGAGCCCCACGTGCGGCGCGACCTGCCCGTAGGCGGCGAGGACCAGGAACGCATCGCGCCCCAGGCCATGCGTGGTCCAGAGGCTCTCGTAGCCCAGCCCCTCCGCGCGAGCGGCCAGCGTCACCGCGGCGCCGAGATCGGCGCCGGAGTTGAGGAAGGCCGCGATGCGCGCCATGGGGGCGCTCTCAGGCGGCCGGCGCGACGCCGAGCGCGCCCAGCCGGGCGCGGAGATCGTCGCCGCGATCCACGCGGAAGAGGACCGCCTGCATCCCCACGCGCTCCGCGGCAGCGACGTTCTCGTCCCAGTCGTCCACGAAGACACAGCGCGCGGGCGCGACCCCGAGGCGGTCGGCCGCGAGGTGGAAGATGGCGGGCTCCGGCTTGGCCATCCCCACCTCGGCCGAGCAGACGATGTCGTCGAAGAGATCGTGGATGCGGATCTCGCGCTCGAGACGGTGACGCAGCGTCGCATCCGCGTTGCTCAGGATGGAGACCTTGTACGGCGGCCGCAGCGCCCGCACCAGCGCCAGCGTGGGCGCGATGGCGTGCTGCGCCTCCCGCCACCGGTCGTGCAGGGGCGGCAGCGGACGGCGTGCGCGCGCCTCCAGCGCCCGGTGCGCGCTCTCACGCCACGCGGCGGGATCGCCGACGCCCCGCTCGATCTCCCGCCAGGCGTCCGTCCGGTACAGCGTCTCGAACACGGAGGAGCGCGGCAGCCCGTGGTCGGCGTCCAGCGCCGAGGCCACGTCCCAGCGCATGTCCCAGAGGACGCCGCCGAAATCCAGGATCACGGCCTCGATGCGGGACGAGGTCACGGGGCGAGCGGGAAGGTCGGTGGGCGAAGCACTAGTAGCGTCCCATGGGGCGGGTCCGGGTCGGCGTGGGCTCGGCCTTGGTGGGGGCGATGTCCCCGGACAGCGGCACCCAGCCGCGCGCCTTCAGACACGCCTCGTCGAGCTTGCGATCGCGCGTGCAGGCCTTCTCGTCGTTGCGGAAATCCGCCAGCGTGTAAGCCCCACCGGGCTTGTACCACTGCTTCTCTGGGACCGACTCGCAGCCCACTGCGGCGAGGGAGAAGAGGACGAGGAGCGTCAACCGTCGCTTCACGGCGGCCATGATACCATGGCGGTCGCCATGCTCAAGACCACCATCGCGGGCAGCCTGCCCAAGCCGGCGTGGCTCGCCACGCCGCGGCGGCTCTGGTCGCCGTGGCTCCTCGAAGGGCAAGCGCTCGAGGAGGGCAAGCAAGACGCGGTGGTGCTGGCGCTCCGCGAGCAGGAAGAGGCCGGCATCGACATCGTCACCGACGGCGAGCAGACGCGCCGGCACTTCGTCTGGGGCTTCGTGGAGGAGGTGGAGGGCATCGACTTCTCGAAGATGGTGACGATCGGCATCCGCGCCGACCGCTACCGGGCGGAGGTGCCGACCGTGGTGGCCCCCGTGCGCCGCCGCGGGCCCGTCCACTCCCGCGAGGTTCGCTTCGCGCGCGCCCGCACGCAGCGCCCCCTCAAGTTCACGATGCCCGGCCCCATGACCATCGTGGACACGATCCACGACGCGCACTACCGGAGCCGGGCCGAGCTGGGCATGGCCCTCGCGCGGCTCCTGAACGAGGAGGCCCGGGAGCTCGAGGCGCTCGGCGTGGACATGATCCAGCTCGACGAACCCGCCTTCAACGTCTACATGGACGAGGTGCGGGACTGGGGCATCGAGGCGCTGGACCGCGCCGTGGAGGGGCTCGCCTGCCGGACGTCGGTCCACATCTGCTACGGCTACGGGATCAAGGCCAACACGGACTGGAAGCAGACGCTGGGCGGCGAGTGGCGGGAGTACGAGCGGACCTTCCCGCTCCTGGCCCGGAGCCGGATCGGCGGCGTCTCGCTCGAGTGCGCGGCCTCGCACGTGCCCATCTCGCTCCTCGGCCTCCTCGGCGACAAGGACATCCTCCTGGGCGCGGTGGACGTGGCCAGCGACCGGGTCGAGACGCCGGAGGAGGTGGCGGCGGTGATCCGGGCGGCGATGAAGCACGTGCGCCCCGAGCGGATCCACCCCTGCACCAACTGCGGGATGGTGCCGCTCTCGCGCGAGGTGGCCCGCGGCAAGCTGCGGGCGCTGGCCGGGGGTGCCGCGCTGGTCCGCCGGGAGCTCACGCGGCAGGCTACGCGATCCTGACAATCCCGGGCTCCACCTCGTCGCTAGCAGCCCAGCGCCGCGCCGTCGCTGCGCGGGTCGGCGGCCCCCAGGCGCGTGCGGCGGTCCGGGTCGACGGTGATGCCGTGGGCGTGCCCCGCCAGCTCGCTCCACGCCCCCCACCGGTTGATGCGGTGGCCCCGCCGTTCGAGCTCGGCGAAGGTGTGCTCGGGGAAGCGCCCCTCCATGTTGAGGAGGTCCCGCGGGTCGCCGAGGACGAAGCGTCCCGACAGCCAGCGCGGCGAGGCCAGCGCCTCGGGGAGGCTCCGGCCGAAGTCGATCATGGCGGTATAGGCCTGCAGGTGGATCTGCGGCTGGCCGTCGGCGCCCATGCAGCCGAAGGCCTGCCAGAGGCCGTCCCCGCGGAAGGCCAGCGAGGCGATGAGGGTATGGAAGGGGATCTTCCCCGGCTCGAGGCGGTTCGGGTGGTCGGGGTCCAGCGAGAAGTAGGCGCTGCGGTTCTGGAGCACGACGCCGGTGCTCCCGGCCACCACCCCGGAGCCGTAGATCCCGTAGAGGCTCTGGATCAGCGAGGCGGCATTGCCCTCGGCGTCCACCGCGCAGACGTAGACGGTGTCGCCGGCCAGGCTCCCCGCGGCCGGCACGCCGTCCCACGGCAGGGCCCGCGCGGGATCGATGAGCCGCCGGCGCTCGTCGGCATAGGCGCGCGAGAGCAAGCGCTCCACCGGCACCCGGGCGAAGTCCGGGTCGGCCAGCAGCCTGTCGCGGTCATGGTAGGCGAGCATCTTGGCCTGGACGAGGAGATGGACGTGATCGGGGCCCAGGTACTCCATGGCCCCCAGGTCGTAGGGCTCCAGCAGGCGCAGCATCTCGAGCACGGCCAGCCCCTGGGTGGGGGGCGGCGTCTCGTAGATGGTGACGCCGCGGTAGCCGCCGGACAGCGGCTCGCCCCAGCGGGCTCGCTGGGCGAGGAAGTCCCGCTCGGTGAAGAAGCCGCCGTGCGCGCGGGCGTGTCGAGCCATCTCCCGCGCGACCTCGCCCTCGTAGAAGGCGGCGCGCCCGCCGGCCCCGATGGCCGTGAGCGTCCGCGCCAGGTCGGGATTGGCGAGCCGCTGCCCCGCCACCGGCGGCCGCCCCTCCGGCAAGAAGATGGCCGCCGCGCCGGGGTCGCGGGCGAGATCCCCGGAAGCCTCGCCGGTCCAGCGCGCGAGTCGCTCGGACACCTCGAAGCCGTCGCGCGCCAGCGTGACGGCCGGCGCCAGATCGCGCGCGAGGGGCAGCCGCCCGTGAGCCGCGTGCGCCTGGCACCAGCTGTCCACGGCCCCGGGCACGGTGAGCGTCGCGGGCACGATGCCGTGAAGCGGGATCTCGTCGAGGCCGCGGGAGGCGAACCAGTCGAGCGCGGCGGCGGCGGCGGCCCGGCCGCCGCCGTTGAGGAAGCGCACGCCGCCCCGGTGGGCGTCGTGGACGAGCCAGAAGGCATCCCCGCCCACGCTCGTCATGTGCGGGTAGACGACGCAGAGCACGGCGCTCGTGGCGATGGCGGCATCCACCGCCGAGCCGCCCGCTCCGAGCACCTCGACGCCGGCCTGCGAGGCCAGCCTGTGAGGCGAGGCGACCATGCCGCGGGGGGCCTCGGCGAGCGGCCGGACCGGGTCCACGAGCCCTCCTTGTCAGGGACTTGCGTCGTGCGAGGCGCGCGTGCTAAAGCCGAGGCAGTGTAGCACACGACTTCCTCATCTCCGGAGGCCACATGCCCATCGCGCGCGTGAACGGGGTCGAGTTTCTCGCCGCCGTGGAGCAGGGCCGCTGGGGGACCTGGAAGGGCGGACCGCGCCCCGTCAGAGGCGCACTTCCATCCACAGCTCCGCACGCGGGTTGCCGTTGTAGTCGGCGATCTCGGAGAAGCCGTAGGCGCGGTAGAGATGCACCGCCGCCTCGAGCCTGCGCTCGCTGTCCAGGCGCAGGCGTCGGCAGCCGAGCGCGCGGGCCACGGCGAGGCAGGCGTCCAGGAGCGGACGGCCGAGGCCGCGCCCCTGATGCGCCGGCCGGATCCACATGCGCTTCAGCTCGCCCACCTCCGGCTCCAGGCGCCGCACGGCCGCCGTCCCGACCAGCGCTCCTCGAGGGTCCACCACGAGGAGCATCACGCCGCGGGCGCCGTCATAGGCCTCCTGCCAGCGGGCGATGTCGCGGTCGAGTCCCTCGCCGTCGAGCGGCTCGCCGAGGAAGTCCAGGTAAGCGGCGAGCTCCCGCGCCACCGCGTCGTGATCCGCAGGGGTCGCCCGCCGGATCGCGTACCCGCCCGCCCGCCAGGACAGTGCCGCCGCGGCCTGGCCAATGAGTGTCGGGGAACTGGTTGACGCCGGGGCCCGGGGGGCGCGCCCGCCGGGCCCCGGCGCCTCACGGCCAACGCCTTCCGCGGGACTCATCGACGCTGGCGTCGCGCATGAGAGGCGAGCCCCCGCTCCCAGAGGAACTCCGTCTCCCCGAGGCGCAGCCCCACCCAGCGGGAGAGGACGAAGAGCAGGTCGCTCAGCCGGTTGACATACTTGAGCGGCCACTCGCTCATGGGCTCCACCCGCGAGAGCGCCAGGATGTGCCGCTCGGCGCGCCGGCACACTGTGCGGGCCTGGTGGAGGAAGCCGCCGACGCGACCGCCGCCGGGGAGCACGAACGACTTGAGCGGGGGCAGGTCCTTCTGGCACTGGTCCATGAGCCGCTCGAGCCCCGTCACCTCGGCCTCGCCCACGCGGTGCATGCCCTCGTAGGCCGCGTCCTCGGGCGTGGCCAGCTCGCTCCCCAGGTCGAACAGCTCGTTCTGCAGGCGCCGGAGCACCTCGTCGAGCCAGCGATGGTCCTTCCCTCTCTTGAGCCGCTCGGCGTTGAAGACGCGCGCCAGCCCCACGACGGCGTTCAGCTCGTCCACGGTGCCGTAGGCCTCGATGCGCGGGGAGTCCTTCGCCACGCGCTGGCCGCCCACGAGGGCCGTGTCTCCCCTGTCGCCGGTGCGCGTGTAGACGCGGGTGATCCGGATCGGCATGGACGGGCTCCTCCCGCCCTCACGCTATCACAGTCGCGCGGTGATGCTAGACTCGTGGCGTGGGCGACTGGCGGGAGAACCTGGTGACGGACGCGGACGGCATCGCGCGGATCGTGCGCGGGTGCCGGCGGATCGCCGTGCTCGGCATCAAGCCCGAGGCGCGGGCGGACCGACCCGCCTTCTACGTGCCGGCCTACATGGCCGCCCAGGGGTACGACATCGTCCCGGTGCCGGTGTACTACCCCGAGGTGACGGAGATCCTCGGCCGTCCCGTCTTCCACCGGCTCGCGGACGTCCCGGGTCCCGTGGACATGGTCAACGTCTTCCGGCGCCCGCGCGACATCCCGCCGCATCTGCCGGACATCCTCACCACCAGGCCGCGGGTGGTGTGGTTCCAGCTCGGCATCACCCACGATGCGGCGGCCGAGACGCTGGCCCGGGCGGGAATAGAGGTCGTGCAGGACCGCTGTCTCCTCGTGGAGCATCAGCGCCTCCGCTAGGATGCTCCCCCCCGTGGGGGGGGCGGTCTCAGCCCGCCCGCCGGCGAGCCAGGGCGGCGAGCGAGCCCTCGAGGGCCGCCTCCTCAGCGGCCGTGAGGGTCAGCGCGCCGAAGCGGGCGCGCTCGTAGGCCACGGTGATGGCGGCGACGGGCTCGGCCCAGCCCGGGACCGCGGCGGCGGCTCGGGCGCAGAACTCGCGCGCGGTCTCCCCCGGCGAGGGTCTCAGCCCCCGCCGGGCCAGGGCGCGCAGGGCGCGAGCGTAGAAGCGCGGCATCCGGCGCGCGGCGCGGGCGGCCGGCGCCGAGCGGCCCCTGTACAGCACGAGGGCCACTGCCGCGGCCGCCGCGAGCGCGATGACCGGCCAGACCGCGCGCGGGGCCGGGGTCTCCCGCAACGCGGCCACCCATGTTCCCCAGTTCCCGGCTTGGCGCCTGAGGCCGACGGCCACCTCGACCTGGTCACGGAGGCTCCAGTTGATCACGTAGCGGTACCAGCGCATGCGCAGGGCGTCGAGATAGAGCGCCAGCGTGCTCCGCCCGGCCTCGGCCGCAGCGCGCGGCGAGGGGTCGAAGCTCAGCCAGCCGGCGCTCGGGAAATATGCCTCGACCCAGGAGTGGGCATCCCGCATCCGCACCGCGAAGTAGCGGCCGTAGGGATTCCACTCCCCACGCTGGAATCCCCCTACCACGCGGGCGGGCACGCCCAGCGAGCGGAGCATCACGGCCAGCGAGGCGGCGAAGTACTCGCAGTTGCCCGCGCGCCGCACGAAGAGGAACTCCTCGAGGGGCGGCAGGGTCGTGCGCCGCTCGAGCGCCAGGGTGTAGGCGAACTCCCGGGCCAGGTGCTCGTTGAGCCGGCGCGCGGCCTCGTAGGGGCTGCGGCTCCCCGCCGTCACCTCGCGGGCCAGCGCGGGGATGCGCGCGGGAAGCGGCGGCAGCTGGAGGTAGCGCGCGACGGCCGGGTCGTCGGCGCTGGCGAACCCCCACGCATCCGGCACCCCCGCGCGCGGCGCCTCCAGCTCCGACTCGACGATGTAGTGAAGCCGCGCCGAGGGCTGGGCGATGGAGACGCTGCCCATGTCGTCCACCGTGATCTCCCGCGCCCGCGCCTCGAGCCGCAGGATGCGGGGCGCCGCGAAGATGACCTCGGTGCCGATGGGCTCGAGGTAGAACTCCTGCCTGAGGATCCGGCCTTGCCCCCGATAGCCGCCGAGCCGGAAGTCGGCGGTCATCGAGCGGCGGACCGCCATCCGGTCCGGCTGGCCCACGGTCCACGCCCGCCCGTCGAACTCGTCGAAGACGATACCCCGCCAGCGCAGACCGGGGATCTCCTCCGCCGCCCCCATGCCCTCGGGGATGTGCACGCGCATGGCCATGCTCGCGTCGGTCTCGATCTGGCCATAGGCGCCCAGCTCCACGCGATCGGTGAAGCCGGTGACGAGCGGCCCGAGCTTGGCCCGGAAGGGCAAGGCCGCCAGCCCGACGCGCGGGATGACGAAGAACAGCGCAGCCGTGATCAGGAGCGTGGCGGCGGCGGCGCCGGCGGCCAGCCCGAGGAGCCCGCGCCCCCAGGCCAGCTGCGGCGGGATGCCGACGATGACGCGGCCCGCGTGCGGCGCCGACTCGGCGAGCACGTGCTGGAGGAGGAGCATCCACGTGGATAGGAGGAGGCAGGCGACGAAGACGAAGAGGAAGCCCACGCCGAAGGCGCCCGAGGAGGCGGCCACCAGCATGAAGAAGGACAGGAAGGCCACGACCCGGCTGTCGCCGGGAGCGCGCAGCGTGAAGATCCGGGCCAGGACGAGAAAGAGCAGGAGGTGCACGAGACCGTCCAGGAGCGTGTCGGCGAGGAAGAGGAGATCCGCCGCGGAGCCGATGGCGGCGGCCGCGGCCAGCGCGGCGCCGAGCCCCCGCGTGTGCACGCGCGCCCGCAGCGGCTCCTGCCACCAGGAGAGCGCGAGCGCCGCGCCGACCACCGCGAGCCCCAGCGGGCCGATCAACCCCGCCAGGAAGAGGGCGGCCAGCCCGTCGGCCACGAGGAGATAGGTGGCGATCCGCACGGCGAGCGTCGGCGACATCTCAGCCGATCCCGACGCGGATCTCGCGCAGCGCCGCGCCCTCCCGGCCTGCCGCGCGGGCGAGGCCGGTCCCGGCGCGGGCGGGCCGCGGCTCGTACAATGCGAGCGCCGTGAGGATCCGGCGCTCCTGCCCGCGCCCGCGCGCCAGCGGGACGAGCAGGCCGGGACCGGCCAGCTCGACCGTGGCGCCGGCGCGGAGGAGATGGCAGGCCAGCGAGGCGGCCTCGGACAGCCCCGTCTCGAGCCGCGCCGGATCCCGCGCGCCGGTCCCGTCGAGCACGATGCGCGTGTCCGTGCTGGTCTCGGCCTCGAGCTCGCGCACCGTGAGGGCCTGGGTCTTGGCGCTGCTCCGCCAGTGGATGAGCCGGGGATCGTCACCCGGCCGGTAGTCGCGGAGGTTGTGAAGATCGCTGCCGCGCCCGCGACGGCGCGTCTGCGCCGGACCGCTGCCGCCGATGCGCCGCAGCAGATGCGCGGGCACGGGAACGAGCGCGGGGTAGACCAGGACCTCCGCCCGGAGGATCACCTGCCCCGCCTTGAGGAAGACGCCGAAGGGGAACCGCGTGGTGACCCGGACTCCGGGGAGGCGGTGCCGCCCGCGCGCGGCGAGGGTCAGCTCCCAGGTCACCACGCGCTCGTCGCCGGCGGACAGCCGCGGCAGATAGATGACGCGGCCGGGCCCGCCCTGCCCCAGGGCCTCGAGGCTGATCGAGTAGGAAGGGATCCGCCGCTTGCGGTTCGCCACGGTGGCGCCGACGAGCGCGGGGCGGCCCGCGTGGACCTCCTCCGGCAGGATGGCCGTCAGACGCAGCCCGCGCATCACGGCCTCGGACAGGATGCCGGAGACCACCACCAGCCCCAGCAGCATCGAGGAGAGGAGGTAGAGGAGGTTGTTGCCGGTGTTGATGGCCGCCACGCCGAGGCCCATCGCGGCGAAGAGGCACCACCACCCGTCCCGGGTCGGCCAGATGGTGCGTGCCGGTCTGAGGCGTCGCCAGAGATTCACGAAAGGCTCTGTTCAGGTCGCTCGAGTGTCGGACACCTGTGGAGCTAGGATATCACCAAGCTGCTCGAACCGGCGAAGTGGGGCTAGTTCTACCTGTACGCCGTGCGCTACGTCTTCAGGCGGTACGTCGTCGGCTGGATGGTGGCCCGCGGCGAGAGTGCGCTCCTGGCCGAGCGATGCTCCTCTCTTCATTCGTCCTACGTGAGTTGCGGTCTCACCTCCACAGCAAAGCGTTCCAACGTCTCAGCCATCCCCTGAAATGAATCCATCTCAAGATCAAACAAGAAATGGCTCACTCCCGCCTCCCCATACCGTCTGATATCGTCTGCCACCTTCCCTACCGTACCGGTCAGTCGCTCCCCCCGATCGGCATCGCTGAATCTCAGCCTGATTCGCAGGCTTACTTCTATCGCCTCGGGATCCCGGCCGGCCGCCTCGACCAAGCGGCGAAGCTCAGCGACCTTGTCCTTCAGCTCCCCCGGATCCAGCCTGACTGGTTTCCGCATAGCCAAGGGATGCCATCCGTCTCCAAGTCGGGCGACCCTCTTCAGCGTCGACGTCGTCTGCCCCCCAATCCAGATCGGGGGGTGCGGCTTCTGGACCGGCTTTGGATAACACCCGACGCTCGAGAAGCTGTGATACTTCCCCTCGAAACTCGACAGTTCGCTCGTCCACAACTCCTTGAAGATCCGCACACACTCGTCTGAGTACGCGCCCCGGTCTCGAAAGAACGGCACTCCGAGCGCGGAAAACTCCTGCGCCCACCATCCAATCCCTACGCCCACAATCAAGCGGCCAGCCGACAGTACATCCATCGTCGCCAGCATCTTTGCAGTGATGACGGGATTCCGGTACGGAAGAATGACCACGCTTGTCCCCAACCGGATCCTGCGAGTGCAGCCGGCCAGATATGCCAGCGACACGAGAGGCTCAAGAAAAGGCCGTTGCGGATGGAGGGGGTACGTCCCATCCTCGGTATACGGGTAGCCCTCCGAGGTGGCGGGTATCACGACGTGGTCACTCACCCACACCGAATCAAACCCCAATGCTTCGCCCTTTTGCGCCAATGCGGTGATGGTGTGCGGGTTCACGATTTCATTGACGTGACGTTCTGACGCATCGAGCCTGGCCATTCGCGTAGGAAGGTCGAAGCCGAATTTCATGGCGTTTCTCCTTCGGAAGGCAGCCACTTGGAGCGTGGCGCCGGAGCCACGTGTCGAGTAGGATCGCGTGCGATCCGCACCTTGCGCCATCGGTCCGCCAGAGTCTTGCGTCTTACCGCAACCCCTCACTCAGCCATGCGCACGGCAACCACTTCCCCTCGCGCGGCAAGCGCTGCGTACGGCTCTCCGCCTATCCCCCTGGTGGCCCACACTCCACCGCACCTTCAAGCAGTCAGCCACCACCGGCCCACGAACTCGGTCACGACCCTCCCACCCAACCGCGCGCTCCGTGGGTAACGCTCCGCCTATGGCCAGAACAGCTTTCTTGCAGCTGAGCGCAGTTCCGGTCGGAAGTCAGGATGGGCGATGTCTATCAACGCCTCGGCCCGCTCCCGTTGGGTCTTACCCTGAAGGCTCGCGGTGCCGAACTCCGTGACGACAAAATCCACGTAGTATCGAGGCGTCGTCACCACCGTACCCTCCGGCAGTTGGGGCACGACCCGAGACACCTTGCCTCCCTGCGCCGTCGCCGGTAGCGCGATCACCGACCGTCCCCCCGGGGAGTTCACCGCGCCAATATTGAATGTCGTCTGTCCGCCAATGCCGCTGTATATGGACGGTCCAAGAGTGTGCGCTGCTACCTGGCCCGTGAGATCGATCGCCAGCGCCGTATTGACCGCGACCTGCCGGTGTTGCGCGGCAATCCTGCACAAATTGTTCGTGTACGTCACGCTGTACAGCTCGAACATCGGGTTCTCGTTGACAAACTGCAAATCGCTGGCCTCGACGAGCATGGCGCCCACCACCTTCCCCTGGTGCATGGACTTCCGTACTCCGTTAATCACACCTCGCTTTACCAGCTCGACCATGCTGCTCGTAATGACTTCCGAGTGCACGCCGAGATCATTCTTCTCACCGAGGAACGCGCAGACCGCTTCGGACACCGTTCCCACCCCGGTCTGAATGGTATCGCCATCTCGCACAAGCTCAGCGACCCCTTTCCCGATCACCTCCACCATCTGCTTCTCCTCTTCGCCAGGTGGCGGCGCCGTCGCCGTCACGTGCCCCTCAGTTTCGATCACGAGGTAGTCGATCTCATCGACGTCAAGGAGGTTGTCGCCGCCTGTCCGGATGGTTCCCGGATCGACCTCTGCAATCGTGAGGCGCGCATTGAGAGCAAGCTCCTTCGAATACCAGCGGTGTACACCGAAGCTCACCTGTCCCTGCCCGTCGGGCGGGCCGACGACACACAAGAACACGTCAGGCACCCACCAACGGTCGCTACGCAACGGATCTTGCGTCCATGCCGGATACAGCGGGTAATCCACGGGCAGGAAGTCGACCAGACGCGCCTTCATCCCAGGTCGGTTGTACCCGCTGATATACTCGGACACCGGCTGAAACACTTCGGCCCAGCCCCCGTCGTTCCAGAAGGGCGCCTCATGGGCAGGGTACCCCTGCACGAGCTTCACGTGCTCGAGCCCATGCCCACGCCGAGCGAGAAGCGCCTTCATGATCGTGAGCGGAACCCGAGCGAGCGGCAACCGCACCACCTGTCCATTCCCGACCAACGATGCCGCCTGTTCGGCCGAGATGATCTTCTTTGCGTAACGCTCCTGCCAATCCATGACACTCCCTCCTGGCCAGCGCGCTCGCGCTAACGAACTCCCAGCGCCGCCGGTACCACGGTCGTAATCGTTGGGACAAAGATCAGGATGCCCAACCCCAGAAGCAACACAAGAAGAAAGGGGACCATCCCCCTGCTCACCTTGTCGATACTCACCTGCCCCACGGCGCATCCAACAATGAGACCAACGCCGGCCGGAGGCACGAAGAGACCGATCCCGACCGCGGCGATCACTACAATCCCGTAATGGAGCGGGTTGATGCCCAGCTCTTCAACCACCGGAAGGAAGATCGGAACAAAAATCATCATGGCCGGAATCCCTTCGAGCAACGACCCGATGAACACGAAGACCAGGGACGTTACCAGCAGGAAGAACCACGGCCCCGACGACACCCCGGCGATGGCCCGGACGATGATCTGTGGGAGGTGTTGCACCGCCAAGAGGTACGACAGCACCGAGGCGGCTCCGATCAGCAGCATGATCACTCCCGTGTTCACCCCCGTATCAAGGAGGGCGTGCCACAGATCCCGAACCGTGATTGTCCGGTACACCGCCACTCCGAACACCAGGACGTACAGTACCGCCACCGCTCCAGCCTCCGTCGGCGTGAAGACCCCACCCAGGATGCCGCCAAACATGATGACCGGGAGCCCCAGGGGCACCGCGGCTCCGGAAGCGGCCCTCAAGAACTCCCGCCACGTCGCCCGATCCTCTCGCGCAACGTCCAGTCTCCGCGCCTGCACGTAGACGAGGCCCATGATCAACACGGCGAGCACGGCCGCCGGAAGGAATCCCGCGAAGAACAACGCCGCCACAGACAACGACATCAGCTCGCCGAGGATGATCATGTTGATGCAGGGCGGGATCAGGATCCCCATGGCAGACGCCGCCGAGATGATCGCGACCGAGTGCGGCCGCGCGTATCCTGCCCTCTGCATGGATGGGAGCAACATCGAAGATATGGCTGAGACGTCCGCAACCGTCGATCCCGATATTCCCGAAAAGAACATCTCCGCCACGACCACGGCCATCCCGAGCCCACCGCGCAAGTGAGCCACGAGCGCCCGCGCCAGTGTCAACAGACGATGCGCGATTCCGCTCATCTCCATCAGCGTCCCCGCCAGGATGAAGAACGGAATGGCCAAGAGCACGAAGGAGTCACTTGCCGCTACCATCCGACCGGGAATGAGCAGGAGCGGCACCGTCCCCGTCAGGAAGATCGCGATGACGGCGGCCACCCCCATCGTGAAGGCTATGGGGACTCCTAAGACGAGCAGCATGACGAACACCACTCCCAGGAGCAGAAGGGTCACTCGTTACGCCTCTCTCGCCGCCCGCATCCTCGCCACCACCCCGTAGGCTCTATAGCATACGTACCCAACCATGAGCCCGCCCGACACTGGAACAGCCAGATACTGCCAGCCGATCGAGATTCCCAATCCAGTGAATACCTGCCTGAAAGCGATCTTCGTCGCCGGAATTCCCTGCATCACCAGCACGGTGGCGAACACCAGCACAAACAGCTCAGTTGTGCCGGCAATCGCTTCCCGGACCCGAACAGGCAGCCGCGCCATGACCAGGTGGACGCCGAAGTGAGCACCGCGCTTGACCCCGACGGCGCCGCCGGTGAACGCGAGCCACACGAGCAGCATCTTCTGGAGCTCGTCGATCCCCGAGACCTGCAAGAGAAAGACGTACCTGAACAGTACGCCCGCGTTGGCCAGCACCACGAGCAGGGCGACCAACACGACGACGAGAGCTTCCGGCAGCTGTTCCATCAGAATCCGCGCGCGTCCCCGCCTCACATCGTGACCCGAAGCGCCACTCTCACCCACCCCCATCCTCCGCGCCGTACGCGCCCCCAACCGCTCTAGAGCCGGCCCGCGCCCCGCCGGAGCCTTCCCCGCATTCCCGCACGCCTCACTTGCCAGCCTTCCCGATCTCCTTCACGAGACCCATGTCAACCGTCTTCACCACTTCCGGTACCTCCCACACACCGACCCCTAGGCTCCTCCACCTGCTCCGCTCCGCTGGCGTCGGCGTGTATACCTTCACACCCTTGTCCACCAAGTACTTTCGAGAAGTCCGGACGTCGTCCTCGTCCAGCTTCGCCGCGTACTTCGCGGCCTGGTCGGCCTCCTCGGAAATCATCTTCTGCATATCCGCCGGCAACGAGCTGAAGAAGGTTGGCTCAACCAGCACCACCCATGCGATCGCGTACAGGTCCAGGTCGAGAGCGTACCGGATCACCTCGTGGTGTTTGAACGGCACCAGCCAATTCCACAGCAGCAACTCGCCATCCACGACACCCTGCTGTAATCCGCTGTACGTTTCTCCCCAGTCCACGAACGTCGGAAGCCCACCGAATGCCCTCACGATCGCCTGTTCGACCGGGGAGGTCGTGGTCCTGATCTTCAACCCCCGCACGTCCTCCGGCACCCGCACCGCCTTCTTCGACGTATAGAGCTGGCGAAATCCACCGATATCCTGATACCACAGCACCTTCAGCTTGGTGTCCCGCTCGATCTCCCTGTTCATCTTCGTCCCGATCGGGCCCCACAGCACCTCGTGAAGGTGCCCTCTATCCGTGAACAAGAAGGGCAGATCGAGCACGTTCAGCGTCTTCTGGAACGCGGCAAAGTTCCCGTTCGACACTGCCGCCATCTCCAGTACCTTGCTCTGCATGGCCTCGACCGCCGCCCTGGGTCCGTACAATGAATTGCTCGGATACACCTCGACGACTATTCTCCCGCCCGACCGCTCCTTGACCCTGTCCGCAAACCGCTGCAACACGACACCGGACGCCTGTTTCGCTGCGGCCGGCGAAGCCAGCTTGATCGTTATCGGCTTCTGGGCGAAAACGTCTCGCGGACCCAGAAGCGCGCCCATCGTCACGAACACCGCAAACAGCACGCAGAATCCCCGCCTAAGCCCCAAGCGTTCAGTCGTCATCTTCGCTCCTCCTTAGATAGCGCTCCGTCCAGCCGCCTGTCACCATTGCCCCGGGGTCATCTGAGAAGAACTTCGGGCAACACCGTCGTGAACCACGGAACCAGCGTCAGAACCACCATTCCGACCGACAGCACTACGAGAAACGTCACCATCGGCTTGAACACCTCCTGCATGCTGACCTTGCCGATCGTGCACCCTGTCACCAGACCGGCGCCGATGGGAGGAAGGAACAACCCGATGCCGACCGAGGCCACCACGAGGGTCAGGAAATGCAGCACGTTGATTCCCAGCTTGTCCACTACGGGCAGCAGTATCGGGACGAAAATCAGTGCTGCCGGAAGGCCCTCGAGCACGGCTCCGCCGAGCACGAAGATCAGATTCGCCAGTATCAGGAAGACCCACGGGGCAAACGACACCGACACCATCACCTTCGCGGCGCTCTCCGGCACGTGTTCCACCGCGAGGAGGTACGAGAAAATCGTGGCGAGCGCCACCAACAGGAGCACGCTCCCGGAGATGACAGCGCTGTCGGCCAGAATCCTCGGCAGATCGGCGATCCGCACCTCGCGATAGACGAACACACCGACCGCGAATGCGTACAAGACCGCGACCCCCGCGGCCTCGGTGGGCGTCGTCGCTCCACTTAGGATCCCGCCGAAGATGATCACGGGCATGCCCAGCGGGATGAGCGCGTCGATGAGGGCGTTCCCCAGCTCGCGCAGCGACGCCCGCCCCTCCGAAGGCAGCTGGTACCGGCGCGCTTGATAGAACAGCATGGCCATGATGACCAGCGCGAGCACCATCGCCGGAACGACCCCCGCGATGAACAGCGCGGCAACAGAGACGTTCGCGATGCCCGCCAGCACCACCATCAGGATGCATGGCGGGATCAGGATCCCCATCGCCGAGGCTGCAGCGATGATGGCGACCGAATACGGGGCCGGGTATCCACTTCGCCGCATCGCAGGGAGCATCATCGCCGACATCGCCGAGACATCGGCGAGGGTGGACCCGGAAATCCCGGAAAAGAACATCTCCGACACCACCACTCCCATCCCCAGCCCGCCCCGAACGTGACCGACCAGGGCCCGCGCGAGACGGACGAGTCGATGGGAGATACCCCCGGTATCCATCAGGGCACCAGCCACGATGAACAACGGCACTGCTAGGAGCGTGAAAGAGTCCACACCGGACAGCGCTCTCTCGACGATCAACGAAAGCCTCAACGCCGGGTGGATGACGAGCACCACGAAGGACGTCACCCCCAGCGCAAAGGCCACCGGTATTCCCACAACGACACTCCCCGCAAACACCACGGTCAACACGAGCAGAATCATTCCGTGCTCACCTCTTGCGTTCTCCATCTCACCGACAGGCTGCGGACGAAGACATGAACCAGACCGCTTCCAGGGATACGGCCGACGGGCTTCACCATGCCGCGCCGCGGTCCGCCGATCCGATGTCAGGGCCTGGGCTAGCTGGGCGCGCTAGGGTCACGCGGGCTGCGCCGCCGGGACCAGCCGTTCATCCGGGCGACGTGCCGAGTGACTCGATCCAGACGAGCTACCCTGTGCGCGCGTCATGCCCGCCTGACACAACTCGCACTGCGGCGTAGGTGACCATCAGCCCACCGGACACGGGAATGGCCAGATACGCCCACGCCATCGAGATGCCGATCGTGACGTACTGCACAACCACCATCTGTCGGAGAACTACAACTCCCACGATCAGGAATACCGCCCCAAACGCCATCATCGCCAGGTTACTGAGCGTGAACAGAGAGCGCCGCAGCGAGTCGGGCAAGGCCGAGACCACCAACGCGACCGCGAAGTGACTCCCCCGTCTCACCCCAATCGCCGCCCCCATGAACGTGACCCATATCAGCAGCAGGCGGCTCGCCTCGTCTGACCACATGAGAGGATCGTTCAGGAGATACCTGAAGACCACCGCGAGATTCGTCACCACAATGAGGACTGCGAACAGCGCCGCCATCACCATCTCCGGAACATTCGCCAGAGCCCGGGCCATGTGCGCGCCGAGGGACTAGCGCTTGAAGGCCTGCACTCGCTTGATCATGTCCGGGCCGACCTGAGCCTTGAATTCGTCCCAGACGGTCATTGCCTTCTTCTTCCACTGTTCGAGATCCGCCCCCGTGGGCGCATACAGCTTGACGCCGGCTTCAGCCAGCTTCGCCCGGGCATTCTCGTTCTGCTCCTGATCGAGCTTGTAGGCCAGCTCGACGGCTTCGATGGCGCTCTTGCGGACGACTTCCTGATCTGCAGGGGATATCTTGTTCCAGGCCTCTCGCCGCATCGACACCACCTGGACGTCTGCGGACGCGTTGGGCTCCGCAATGTACTTGATCACCTCGTGATGCTTCGGGAAGTACACCCACTGATGTTGCAGGTATTCGCCGTCGACGGTGCCCTGCTGCAACGCCGTGTAGACCTCCGCGAAGCTCACGGGTGTCGGCCTCGCTCCCCACGCCTTCAAGAGCGCGATCTCCACCTTCGAGGAGGTGGCTCTCATCTTGAGTCCCTTGAGATCGTCCGGCACCCGGACAGCCTTGCGCGCGGTAGCCACGGTCCGAAAGCCCTGTCCCGGGAAGAACATCAGCACCTGGACGTTCAGCTCCTTTCCCACGCGTGCCTTGATCTCCTCACCGATAGGGCTGTAGTTGAAGACGTCGACGACATGGCGCAGGTCCTTGAACACATACGGGAGCCCGGCAAGGTACAGCGCTTCAGTGAGTGCCCCGATGTTGCTGCTCGAGATCGAGGCGATCTCGATGTTGCCCTGCATCACTCCGCGGTAGGCGTCCACCTCCAGTGCTAACCGTCCCGCCCCGTATACCTCAATCACCACTCGCCCATTCGTTCGCTCCTTGACCCACGCGGCGAACTGATCGTAGCCCCGGGAGTACGACATGGCGGGACTTCCTGCGTGCGCGAACTTGAGGATGGCCTGAGCACGCGCCACGCCCGCGCTTCCGATGAGCAGAACCACTGCCGCAAGGATGATCGTCCCCAAGGATCTCGCCTTCGCCATGGCCATCGCCCTCCTTTGCGTCTCAGCGCCGACGCATGTCTTCCCTCTCCACCGCGCCCATCCCTGGTGAAACCACTATGCCCATCTTCCAATCGCACCCATCACCGAGCGTTACCGCGCACTCCGGTCGGCCTTGCCTGTGGCCTTGAAGGTTCGCCCTACCTTCCTGGCTTGCCCCCGTGTGGCAGGAGTTGAGGAACAGGCCCCCCGCGCCCGCGTCGCACTCCCCCTCCCGCCTGTCGCGCGCGCGCCCGAATGGCCCGCATCTCGCTCGTGGCCACCCGAGGAAGCTGTGTGCGGCGATGGAAAGATGGAAAGGAGGAACGGACATGGCGGACCGAGCAGGATTCACGCCCAGCACACCGCAGCGGACGCGATCCAGCGCGGCCAGCTGCAAGGCTTCAGCGACCGCAACCGCCCTCCCTGCGACGGTTCACGCTCACGCCTGCAGTTTCGACCAGACCTCGGCCGCAAACAGTCGGATCGAGTCCAACGTCCGCTGGTGCGCGAGCCCTGGGAAACTCATTCGACACACGATGTGACGCACATCCGCCTCGCTCTGATACACCTTGATCTTGTCCAGAACCTCGTCAGGATCCCCGACGATGAACCGGTCCTCGTTCAGCTCCGAGAAATCTACCGGCCGACCGACATATCGGCTATACAGTTGCGCCAGCGGCTCCATGACGTCCCGACGAGCCGCCTCCCTGCTCTCAGCCACGTACACTTCCCGGATGGTCGTCATCTCCACATCGGCGATATCCCTGCCGGCTTCCTGCAGCGCCGCGGCGTAGATCAGGGATGCCTGCTTCACCTCGGCGAACGTCTCTATCGGCGAGACCAGCAACGAGTACCCCCTCTTCGCGGCGAACTTGATGCTCTCCTCCGACGAGGCCCCGACCCAGATTGGCGGATGCGGCATCTGGACTGGCTTCGGCGTCACCGGGAGATACTTCGGTCGGACACCACCTCTCTGCCACTGAACGACGTACGGTCGCACATACGGTTCCACCGAGAACGCTGCCCCTCCCGATCCCAACGCCGCCAGCACAGGAACCTTGTAGTACCGTCCCGCGTACGCGAACGAATCGTTCGTCCATGCCTTCACAACGATGTCGAGGGCCTCGGAGAATCGCTCCCATCTGTTGCCAAATTCGACGCGGTAGCCGCGAAACTCCTCCTCCCGATGTCCAGCCCCCACCCCAAACAGCAGCCGTCCATTCGAAACGATGTCGACCACCGCGAAATCCTCGGCAACACGCACCGGATTATCGAGAGGTAGCACCTTCACACCGGTACCAATCCGCACACCCTTCGTCGTCGTGGCGATCGCCGCCAGCATGGTCTGCAGCGAGGGCAGAACTTGGTCGTCGCCAAAATGATGTTCCGCAACCCACACAGAATCGTAGCCGATGTCGTCGGCCACCCTCACCTGCTCCAGCACTTCGTCGTACAGGTCAACAGGCTCTTGGCGCCCGTCCGTATCGAGGCTGAAGAACAGTCCCGTTCTCATCGCCCGCCCCTACTCCTCACGCGCCCTGCCCACGGCTCCCCTGCAGCACGGACACGAACGGGGACCCTGAGTAGTACACCTGCCCCTCCGAGCGCCCTTCCGCCCGCGGCTCCATGCGCGCACGACCAGCAGGAGCCGCCACACTCACCTCCACCTTCAGAATGCGGGCGGCATTCCTGAACATCACCTTCTCCCTCACGTCCTCATTGAACGGGAGCTTCTCGTACCGCTTCAAGCTCTCCTTGAAATCAACAAACGGATGCGCGCTGGCATACAGCACCTTGTCGGCAATGATGGTGTTTGCCGCCTGCACGTATAACTCGGCTCCCGGCATGAGCTCGTACGCGGACCAGTCGAAGAACACGTTGACATGCCGCATCGCGACACCGACCATCTCCGTGACCCACGGGAATCCCCCATGGCTAACAACAATCGTCAGCTCCGGGAAGTCCGCCGCGACTTCATCGATGACTCTCGGCGCCGTGTGCTCCATGACAGACCCGGGCACGAACGCACCCGGTCCACTCGTGAGAATCACCGGAACACCCAGCTCCGCACATTTCGCGTACACCGGATACAGCTTCTTGTCATTTGCGTATCGCCTGTGCATGTACGGATCCATCGAGATCCCCTTGAACTTCAGCTTCTCGATGCACCGCTGCACTTCCCGGACGGCCTCCATCCCCTTGTTGGGATCAACTCCTCCAAACGCGACAAAATTCCGAGGAAAGCGCTGCACGATGCTGGCGACGTGGTCATTGGAGACCTTCCACCCGAACGTCGTCTCGAGATCTCTTCCCTGCACGACGGCCAGCGAAATGCCGGCGGTCTCCATCTCCCTGACCAAGTGCTCCACGGGCGAGGTCTTCTTTTCGTAGCCGATCCATTTCATCATGTCCTTGAATACCGGATTGTCCGCGATCGACACGAACTCCGCCGTGGAGGGTCGAACGCGAAAGTCGATAATGTTCGTCATCTCGCCACCTCTAGAACAGCTGTCGGCCGGAGCGCGTTCCAGCCGCCGGCTCGAGCTTGAATAGGTCCGCCGCGTTCTTGTACATGACCTTCTCCAGCACATCTGGCTTGAACGGCAGCTTTCGAAAGCGCTGTACCGTCTCCTTCATCGGCGCGAAAGGAAACGCCGTCGCAAACAAGTACCGATCTGGAATACACGTGTTTGCCGCCTCCACGCACAGCTCCGCCCCTGGCATGAAGTGATACACGGACGTCTCGAAATAGACGTAGTCGTGCCGAAACGTGATCGCAACCATCTCCCGGCTGAATGGCCAGCCCCCATGGGAGCACACGATCTTGAGGCGCGAGAAATCGGTCGCGACCTCGTCGATCGGCATGGGCGACCCAAAGCTCAGGTACGGGCCGGCGACCGGTAGAGGTCCGATCGTAATGAACACAGGAACATCGAGCTCAGCACAGAGCTCATAGACCGGGTACAGCCTGCGATCGTTCGCGTACATTCCAACAGCGAACGGGTCGATCGAGATGCCCTTGAGACCAAGCTCCCGGACAGCGCGGAACGTCTCCTTCACAGCGCCAGAGCCCTTCAGCGGGTCGATGCCAGCCACTCCGATGATGTGAGCCGGGTATTGGGACATCAGACTGGCCACGTAGTCGTTGGTCACCTTCCATCCCCCGGTCGTCTCGATGTCTCTCCCGGTGCACACGATCCTGGAGATCCCCGCTTCCCTCATGTCACGGATGAACTCATCGATCGGCGCGCTGGCCGGCATCGACGCCCCCATCTTCCTGAAGACCATCTGAATCCCCGGGCTCGCCTCAAACAGCGACATGTACTCCTTGGTGTTCGGCCTCGCACGCACATCAATGATTTCCATTCACTGGCTCCTATCGGATCCGCCATTGCCGACCCCGACCGACGACTTCCCGGAACCCCTGGCCCGACAGCCTCACAAAGCCCACGGCCTTTCCGGTCGCAGCTTCTAGAAATGCGGCATCACTTCCGTGGCAAAGAGTTCCATTTCCGCCAGGATCCGCTCGTTGCGAAAGAACGCAGGGAAGATTCGCGGCATCACCACATCGATCCCCAATGCTTGGTACTTCTTGAGTTCCCTTGTCACCTTCTCCGGGGTGCCGACAACAAAGCTGTCAAGCAATCGTCGGTAGAACGGATGCTCCCTGGGCAGCTTCCGCAACGGATTCCCCGCTTCGTCAAGAATGAACCCAAACCCGACCAGCTGCTCCTCGTACTGCGGAATCAGATCCTCCCGCATGTAACGCTCGGCCTCTTCTTGGGTTCGGGCAACGCAGACATCTCTCATGACCGCCATCTTCAAGCTCTCTCTCGCAACCCCGCCTGCCTTTGCACCCTTGAAGTACGCCTCACGGCATGCCGAAACCATCTCAAGGGTCGTAGCCGGACCGTGCCAATACGCCAGCCCATGACGACCCGCTCGCTCGGCGGAAACAATGGCGGTGCCCCCGGCAAACCAAATCGGCGGGTGCGGCTGCTGGAGCGGCTTCGGTACGACGTGCACATTCTCGTACTGGTAGTGCTTCCCGTGGTGGCTGAAGCTATCCTCGCTGAGTGCCTTCTGCACGACCGTGATGCCTTCGACAACTCGCTCCCCTCGCGTCCGCTTCTCAGTCCCTAAGCCATCGAACTCCTCGGGGCGGTACCCGATGCCTATGCCCAGCATGAGCCTCCCGTGCGACAAGTTGTCGACCACGGCCGCATCCTCGGCCACACGCAGCGGATCATGTAACGGAAGGAGGAACGCTCCTGTGCCCAATTTGATCCTCGAGGTTCGCCGAGCGAGACCAGCCAGCACAGGGAGCAGTGACGGGCAATACCCGTCATACCAAAAATGGTGCTCCGTGACCCAGAAACTGCCAAAGCCAAGCTCCTCGGCCCGACAGGCGTGATCAATGAGTTCTTCGTACATCTTCACGAATGATCTCGGGCATCCACGGGGCCGCTGCATGCCATACAATCCGTACCAGAACTCCATTCCCTAGCTCCCTAACCTCGTGAGGTGATCAGGATCCGGCGGTCCTTCCTCGGCGCCTTCGGCTCGATCACCCTGTCCGTAATCAACCCGGTCAACCAGCGCCACGACTGCAGCATCGATCGGGATCCCCGCGTCGCCCACCACCTTCTGCGCGGTCATGCCCTGCACCACCAGGACCATCTCCCCTCTTCCGCAGCCCAGAGCATCCATCGCCACAATGACCTCCCCGCGCTCTGCAGCCCCTCGACCAGAACCTACCAGCTCAACAACAAGGAACCTCAACCCCGTCAGCTTCTCCTGCTTGTGGGTCGCCCATACGGTCCCGATTACCCTTCCGAGGATCATGCGTGCTCTCTCCGGCGCCCTCTTTCTCTCGCCTCAGCCAGGAGTCCTGAAAGATTCCTCACTCGGACAGCGACACAAGAGATTTCATTCCCCTCCGCCCGTGAGACTCAGGAACTTGCTCAGGTCCGGTGTCGGATTCGCAATCACCGTCGCCCAGACGTCTCCTGATCGCTTGCCGGCCTCGACCCCGGCCTCAACTGCCACCCGCACAGCACCGACATCTCCGGCCACAGCGATGGCAAGTCGTCCGCCGCCAACCTTTTCGTACTTGATGACCTTCACGTTGGCGGCCTTCACCATCGCATCCGAGGCCTCGATGAGACCCACATACCCCCTCGTTTCAACGATCCCCAGTGACATCTCTGCCATCACTAAGCCTCCTGTTGGCACGAATGTGAATGCATGGCTCCCAGCAAGAGCAACACAGCACTATCATCGACTACGCCGTCTGTTCCGGAATGGTCAACCTCCTTGCGCTCGAGGTGAGCGCAGGCCTGCGACCCTCGGCACGCAGGAGAAACGGTCCCTCAAGGTCTCTCTGAAGTTTGGTCAGCACATAGGTGCCGATCACCTCGCCAACCCGCTGAGCCCCTGCCGCCGCGGTGTCCACTGCGTGTCTCACCGCAGCGAGCTCTCCGCGTACGATCCCGGTCACCGCGCCTGACCCTGGGTTCTCATAGCCCACGAATGCCACTTTGGCGCTCTTCATCATGATGTCCAGCGCACACACGGCGGTCACCATGCCCTTGGTCTCGATGAACCCCAACGCATTCGGCACTGATGGCTCCGCAGCGTCAGCGGCTCGGGGCTGCTCACCCAGAAAGAAGGCCATGAGCTCGCGAGCAGGATTCGCGAGGACGGCGGACGCGACCACCTCTCCCACCTGACTGGCGGCCGCGACTCCCGCATCCACGGCGACTCGTGCGGCGCCGATATCCCCTACGACACACACAGCCACCATGCCTCCGAGAACCTTGTCATATCGCACCAGCGACACATTGGCCGCCTTGAGACACGCGTCCGTCGCAACGACCAGCGGCAGGAACCCGCAGGTCTCGATGAGACCCAGCGCATTCTTTCCACTCTGCCTTGATGCCTCCAGCGCCTCCGGCTCCAGAAATGCCCACGACGACACTTCCAGAGCGGGCACCAGCGCTGACGCGCCCGCGACATCGGGCCCGCTCCTGCCCCCCGGCCCCGCGGTACTCACGCCTTCCTGTCTCTTCGGCTGCTGAAGCGTTGCCAGATCACTCGTGGCGCTCACCGACTCCCTGGCCCCTTCGGACGGAGGAGATTGTGAGGTGCGCGACTGCTTCCTCATCCCTTCTGCCATCGCCTCTCTTCCTCCCCTTTGCACCATCCCCACCGCCCCGCGTGTCCGCCCTCCTCGGTCCCGGCCAACCCTCACGCGTGCTACTCGGATCCCACCCGCTGTCACTCCGTATTCAACAGCGCCGCCAGACCAGGGCTCGGGTTCGCGATCACCGCGGCCTTCGCCTCTCCGAGTGCCTCCGCGGCTCGGAGTCCAGCATCCACCGCAACCCGCACGGCACCGATGTCACCCACCACGCACACCGAGACAATCGCATCCCCCACCTTCTCGTATCTGAGAACCCTGACCCTTGCCGTCTTCACCATGGTGTCAACGGCTTGCGCCAGCGAAACAAATCCCACCGTCTCGATGATCCCGACAGATCCATGCGCCATGGCCGCACTCCACGAGCGTGATGCGCTCACTCTGGCGTTCTGTACCGCTGACTCGAGTCCTCTGGGACGCTCCCTCACTCCATCGAAGAGCCCGCTGTGACCGAATTGCCCCCTATGACCCCCACTGGCCCTGTTGGTCCGAAAACAGTGATCGCTCTGTGAGTTCGCCCTCGGACGGTTTCACACGTGTGATCTCGCTGAAAGCCTGCGCGAAATCCATCTGCGGGTTCGTGACCAAGTGTGCTCCTACCATCTCGCCGACCCGACTCGCCTCGTGGGCTCCAACATCTATCGCATGCTGCACTGAAGCGATGTCGCCCACCACACACGCCGTGACAAGGCCGTCCCCGACAAGTTCATGCCCGACGAAGACCACGGCGACCGACTTCATCATCGCGTCCAACGCGAGGGCCAGGGGCAGAAGGCCTCTCGTTTCCAAGAAGCCCATCGACGCGGACGGACCAATTCGCGCCAAGCCTTCACCGATCTCGGGCCTCGAATGAAGTCCCAATAGGGCAAGCACCGCGCGACTCGGCGCAGGCAACACCGCCACCGCAATGTGTTTTTCGGGAGCGACTTGGAAGGCAGCGTCCGCTGCGTATTTCACCGCGGAGAGTGGCCCCTCAACGCACACCATCACGAAGCCGCCCCCGATCTTGTGGTATCTTCCCACCTTGACCGGCGCGGTCTTCACCATCGTATCTACCACTCGTGCCAGCCCGACAAACCCTCGCGTCTCCACCAAGCCAAGAGAACCGTTCATCATTCTTGACACCCTTCCTTACTGCATGAAATCGCCCAACACGTGCCCGAATCTCCCGTCTCGATGTATCCGATCTAGCTCACCAACCGTGCCTCTTGTGAGAGATTTCGGAGTATTGATGCTCTATACTGACGAAGTAGCCCTTGACTTAGCATCCCCCGTGGGACTAAGTCAATAGGGAAATGCAACACATCGTCCGAGGTCTCGGAGCGTGAGATCGCCGGGACCTGTCAAACCCATGTGAGACTGTTGCCGGGCGGGGGGAATCGACGGTGCCGGGTCTCCGGGGCGGGTTTGACGGTCTCAGCACGGGGGGCGGGGATGATCCCAGGCTTTGGGGCGAGGGGAAGCGAGGGCGTAGATGTGCTCGCGTTTTCGGTCAATGGTGTACTGGCGCTCCCGGGCCAACTGGATCGCCAGACGAAGCTGACGAGGTCCACGCCAGTCAAGCCCAGGGGTGGTCACACCCCAGTGATGCCGCTTGAGACAGACGTGGCGAATTGATTCGCGTCGGTGAACCCGCACCGCTTTGGCGGCCGCTCACCTCGAGCGTCGCGACCAGGCCACACTTGTTCAGCGGCTGGTCCGCCGTCTCCGCGACCTCGCCTTCGCCGGGGCAATTCAGCCCGCAGCTTAGGCCCTCCCTGACCACACCCGCGCGGCCGGGTATGTCTTCTTAGCTCTCATGTCACGCAGCCCGTCGCGCAACAACGAGCCTCAGCAGCTGGACCTGGAAATCATTGCCAGGCTCCAGGACGACGCGAGGATGCCGTTCACGGCAATCGCCGAAGAACTTGGGCTGTCTGAATCCACCGTCCGAAAGCGCGTCGCCAGGCTCCAGAAGCTCGGAATCCTGCACTTCACTGCGTTCGCAGATCCCTTGCGCCTTGGTTTCCAGTACTGGGCCCAGATCCAGGTCATGCTCGATCTCGCGACCCTGGAAACCACGGCTGCCGAACTCGCGAAGTACCCTGAGATTTTCTTCGTCGGCATCACAGCTACTGAGTACAACCTTTTCCTCGCCGGTATCTTCCGCTCGAACGCAGACCTCTTGAACTTTCTCACGAGCCGTTTATCCAAGATGCCGGGCTTTCGAACGTCCATCACCTCAAACGTCTTGAAGATCTTCAAACGTCGTGGACTATTCTTCGCGGATCAGCCCCGCCGCGCGCGTCGGCGGAGCCGGATCCTGGCCGGCCCATCAGGTGCCGATAGCGACGATCCGGTGCGTGTTGGGTCGCAAGACAAGATGATCATCGCGTTGCTGCAGGCTGACGGCCGAAAGTCCCTTTCGCGAGTCGCAGCTGAACTCGGTATCGCGGAGGCGACGGCACACCGGCGAGTCGCCCGCCTCCAACAGCTTGGCATCCTGCATTTTGAGGCTTTCGCGGACCCGCTACGCCTCGGTTTTCAGTACTGTGCGCTGCTCTCTCTTTCGGTGACGCCGAATCGCGTGAGTGAGGTCGCCGCAAGACTCGCGACGTTTCCTCAGCTGTTCTTCGTCAGTGTGACCACGGGCCAATGCGACATCTTCGTCGCTGGAGCCTTCCGCTCTAACGAGGATTTCCTTCGCTTTCTGACCCGCGACATTGCAAACATTCATTGGATCACAGGCGTGTCCGCCACGAACGTACTGAGACTCGTGAAGCGGCAGCTTCTTTACCCACTCTTGGCCGAATTCGAAGGCAGACGACCGGATTCCGAGAAGGCAGCGAGGCCACCCCGGGCTTCTTCGGCTAGACCGCGTGGCTGATCGGCGAAGGCATACTCCCTGGGCTGGCCATCGCGGCGCCAAAGGGAGTCTCGCGTGGTCCCAAGACCGCGCACCGTGAGAGGACCAGAACGCGACCATGTCCTCCGCAGCCACAGCTTCGGCCGCCGCACAACGCTCTTCGAGCAACCCCAGACCTCTGACGTCACCTCCTTCGGGCCGCGTTTGGCCTGACGCTCTTCCCCGCCACTTGCTCATCCATTTTACTCTCCTCATGTCTTCCTCAAACATGCGGAACTCCTCACCTACGTCCAGGATGCTCGTAGCTCCGCCGTCGACGACGAGATTCGTGCCCGGCCGCGACCGTTTCAGCTGCCCTGAGATTCACATCGTTCACAGCCACCGCACAGCCTTCGCGCCCGAAGCGCAGAGCGGTCGCCCGACCTATTCCCGAGCCGCCCCCGGTGATGAGCGCCGTCAAGCAGAGGTTCACTGCATCCCTCTTCGGCCTCGAGCGGGCGCGGACATCCGGCCCAACCGGGCACGAACACTTGGACGCTCGCGCAGATCGCGGTCTATCGGACCTCGATCGACGGGCCCCCGTGCTCCCGCCCCACTTGCAACCTCTCCGTGACTGCTGGCGACCGTCATCAACGACGATCGACAAAATCAAGGATCGCCTTGGCCCAGGGTTCTGGATAGAGACGCGGCATCTCGCCGCCTCCCTCAACTCTGATCTCGACTAGCCTCGCCGCCGGCTGATCGCGCAGCCATTCATCCGAGGCGCTGCAAATATGGACGTCGTCGCTCGCGCGGATGAACAGAATTGGGACGCTGACGAGAGGTAGCTTCTTCGAGGCATCGTAGGAGAACTGCATAACGTAGGGCTCGAACCGTCGTGAACCAGTCTTGACTTGCTCGAGGAAAAACTCGCTCAGTAGATCGAGACGATCGGCCGGCAGCCGAGGCTTCCCCCAGTTCGTCTGCAGCCCCTCCCGCCACAGGTCAAGAAGGTGTGTTCCGTCTATCCGCGGCACCGGATCCGCCAATTTCGATGCCTTCGCATGAAGCTCCCGCAACATCGTCGTATCGCCGACGTATGCGAGACCTGACAAGATTACGCAGCTCACGATATCTGGGCGCTGCAGCGCAACTTCCATCGCAACATCCGCACCCGAATGGTGACCGGCAACCGCGGCACCCGAGATGCCAAGCTCCGCCAGTGCTGAGCAGATGGCAGAGCCATGTTCCTCAAGGGTATACGGTTTCGGCGGTGCGTCGGAATCGCCGCACCCCATCCAATCAAATGCGATGACTCGATGGGATCGGCCGAGAAGGGGCATGACGAGCCTGTAATCGAGGGAAGTGCGCAAGATTTGGTGGATCAGCACGATCGGGCTTCCCTCGCCCATCTCACGATAGAACATTTGGCCGTCCAATGTATCGACGAACCCGCGACGCATTCGAATGTCCGCCACCACATCCCTCCGCGTGATGAAGCACCTATTGGCGCTTCCCGTCGTCAGCGGTTTTCGGACTCTGCGAGGCCGCGCGGGACTCGAAGGTCGCCGGCCAGTTCCCCCGAGTGCCCTGCATAGCCGCGGTCCGATTGTAGCGAACGCACCGGGCCAGAGTCCCGCTCTTTTGAGCCGCCCGCCGCCGGATCGCCTCTCACCGGCCGAGGTTGTTGCCCGTGTTGATGGCCGCCACGCCGAGGCCCATCGCGGCGAAGAGGCACCACCACCCGTCCCGGGTGGGCCAGATGGTGCGCGGCGGTCTGAGGCGTCGCCAGAGACTCACGAAAGCTGGGGCGTCCGCTCCCGCCCGGCTACCGGGGGACGGGAGTGTCCTGGACCAGCGCACGGATGATCGACTCGCCGTCCGCGCCGCCGCCGGCCTGGCCCAGCGCCGCCTTGACGATCACGCGGTGGGCCAGCGCCGGCACCGCCAGCGCCTTCACGTCGTCGGGCACCAGATAGTCCCGCCCGTCGCAGAGCGCCCGGGCGCGCGCCGCGCGCAGGAGCGCGATCGAACCCCTCGGGCTGACGCCGAGGCTCAGGAACGGCGAGGCGCGCGTGGCCGCCACCAGCGCCATCAGGTAGTCGAGCACCGACTCCTCGGCCCGCACACGCTCGGCCTCGGCCTGGAGCGCCAGCACCTCCCGTGCGCTCAGCACGGGCTCGACGCTCTCCTGCGGAGCGCCGCCCGCGCCCCGCAGAATCGCCTTCTCGTCGGGAGCGCCCGGGTAGCCGATCCGGATCCTGAGCAGGAAGCGGTCGAGCTGCGACTCGGGGAGCGGGAAGGTCCCCTCGTACTCGCGGGGGTTCTGGGTCGCCAGCACCATGAACGGGCGCGGCAGCGGGTAGGTGGCGTGGTCGAGGGAGACCTGCGCCTCGTTCATGGCCTCGAGGAGACTGGACTGGGTCTTGGGCGTGGTCCGGTTGATCTCGTCGGCCAGCACGATGTTGGTGAAGAGCGGCCCGGGCTTGAAGACGAACTCGCCCTTCTCGGGCTGGTAGATGGAGACGCCGATGACATCCGAGGGGAGCATGTCGGAGGTGAACTGGATGCGCTGGAAGCCGCAGCCGATGGAGCGGGCCAGCGCCGCGCCGAGCGTCGTCTTGCCCACCCCGGGCACGTCCTCGATGAGGAGGTGGCCGCGGGCCAGGAGTCCGGTCACCGCCAGGCGCACCACCTCGGGCTTGCCGACCAGGGCCCGGCCGACGCTCTCCTCGAGGCGGCGGATCTGCTCCAGGGCACGCTGCATGGCCTCTTTCATACTACAACCAAGCCGGCTACTATGAGCGTCACCCATGACTGCCCCACGAGGCGCCGCTGGAACGCCGCCCCGCTGGCCCCGGGATGCCCGGGCTGCCTGCGCCTTCACCTTCGACCTCGACGCCGAGACCCTCTGGATGGCGCGGGGCATCAGCGAGCCCGTGACGCTCTCCCAGGGGCGCTTCGGCCCCGTGGAGGCGTTGCCGCGCATCCTCGACATCCTGCGCCTGGCGGGCATCCGCGCCTCCTTCTTCATCCCCGCCTGGGTCGCCAGCCACTACCCCGACGCCGTCCGGTCCATCGCCGGCGCGGGGCACGAGGTGGGCTGCCACGGGGACGAGCACGAGCGGGTGAGCGAGCTCGGGCCCGACCGGGAGGAGGCGATTCTCCTCAAGAGCCTCGAGGTGCTGACACCTCTGGCGGGCAAGCGCCCCGTGGGCTACCGCGCGCCGGCCTGGCAGTTCTCCGCCAGCACCCTCGGGCTCGTCACCCGCCACGGCTTCGACTACTCCTCGAACATGATGGACAGCCTCGCGCCCTATCTCCACCCGCCCGTCGAGGGGCGCTCGCTGGTGGAGATCCCCGTCTCGTGGGTGCTCGACGACGCCCCGTTCTTCATGTTCACGGGGCAGCGGAGCATCCAGGCGCCGGGGCCGGTGCTCCAGGGCTGGCTCACCGAGTTCGACGGCATCAGCGAGGTGCATGGCGTGACCAACTTCACCTTCCACCCGCAGATCATCGGCCGCCCCTCGCGGCTGGCCTGCCTGCGGGAGCTGGTGGACCACGTCCGCCACACCCCGCGCACGTGGGTGGCCACGCTTGGCGAGATCAGCGCCCACTGGCGGCAGCGTGGCGCCAGGACGTGAGCACGACCATGGTCCAAGCTCCCGCGTGAACCGCGGCCCCGCCGGCGTCCGTCGACACCACGGTGCCGCCCTGATTCTCGAGGACAGATGCCAGGCCGGCCAGCGCGGCGTACCCGCGGCGGCGACGCGAGAAAAGGTGGTCGTCGGGTGAAGCGGGGCGACATCTCGGGAGGGTCGGCCATCGGCTAGGGAGGTCGCAGTTGAATCCGACCGCATGGCCGGACTGGTGGGACTGGGAACTGGACCTCAGTCCCCACTTGATCAAGCGGATGGACGATCGGCGCTTCAGCGAGATCGACCTCCGGCGAATGTTGCAACGGGCGTCCGGCCGTCGTGAAGACGTCGTCGAGGGCCGCTGGGTCATCGAAACACGATACCGCGGGAGGGCATGGGAGGTTATCGTAGAGCCGGACCAGGAGCGGCAGCTGCTGGTCGTCGTCACCGCGTACCCGATCTGGGAGTGAGGGATATGAAGAACTCGTACTTGGAGGTTACCTTTCGACACGGTCAGCCTCTGGCGGCCTACCTCTACCTTCCACGGGGGCCGCGCGACAAGAGCTATCGGACCGAGAGGGCGGCACGCGGCTTGGTGATCGACTTCAACCGAGGCGGCAAGCCCATTGGCATCGAGATCACGGCACCAGCCAAGCTGTCCGCAGCAGCCCTCAACCGGGTCTTGCGTCGCTTGGGCCTACCGGCCGTGACGCGCGCTGACCTGGCGCCCCTTCGAGCTGCGTGACATCCCGCCAACCTGACGACGCCTTCGCCGACTCCGGGAGATTGGCGCGGAGGTTCGAGAAGCCCCGCAGTCGGCTCTCTAGCGGGGGGGGTCGCCCACCGCGCGGAAGGCCGGGGCCACCTCCGAGATGAAGCGGTCGAGGGCGGGGCGCCGGTCGCGGGGCAGGAACATGGTGGGGACGAAGAGCATGCCCACGCCCGCCTCGGCGAGGCGACCGAGGGTGTCGCGGATCTGGCCGGCGCTGCCCCCGAGCACCGTGTCGCGGGCCCTGGCCTCGTCGGCGCCGAGGCGGGCCATATAGAGGCGCTGCGCCTTCTCGATCTCCCCGGGATCCTCGGTCATCGCCAGCACCATGTTCGCCGAGCGCAGGAGCGTGGCGGGATCGCGGCCCACGGCGCCGCAATGCTCCTCGAGGATCTTCCCCTTCTGCGCGAGGGGCAGGGGCCCGCCCCAGACATTCCAGTGGTCGGCCCAGCGTGCCGCGATGCGGAGCGTGACCTTCTCGCCGCCGCCCCCGATCATGAGCTCGGGATGCGGGCGCTGCACGGGCTTCGGCATGAGCGGCGCGTCCGCCAGAGTGTAGTACTTGCCCGTGAAGTTCGCCCTCGGCTGTGTCCAGAGCGCCGTGAGTACCTGGCAGGCCTCCGCCAGCCGTCCGAGGCGCTCGCCGACGGTGTAGAAGGGGATGCCGTAGGCCTGGTGCTCGTTCTCCTGCCACCCCGCCCCGAGGCCGCAGATGAGCCGTCCCCCGGAGATGATGTCCACGGTCGTGGCCGTCTTCGCGAGGACCGCCGGATGGCGATAGGTGTTGCCGGAGACGATGGTGCCAACGCGCATGCGTGAGGTGAGCGCCGCCAGCCCGGACAGCGTGGACCAGCACTCGAGCGCATCGCCCTGGCGGTCGGGCGTGTTCGGCATGAAGTGGTCGGTGACGCAGGCGGCGTCCCAGCCAGTCGCCTCAGCGTGGCGCCAGAGGGCAGCGACGTCCTCCCACGTGGTGCCGGTGAGCCCGGTGAAGATCCCGAATCGCATGGACGGCCTCCTCGGTGAGATGAGTGAGGGTAGCATAGCGGAGGCCCACCCATGGAGCATGCGACCGAGCGGGAGATCCTGGTCATCCACCCCGGGGCCCTGGGCGACGTGCTGCAGGCTGTCCCGGCGCTCCGGGCGCTGAGGCGTCTCGAGGGCTGCTGCCACCTCGCGCTGGCTGCTCAGCCGCGGATCGGGCGGCTGCTGGCCGGAGCGGGCGAGGTGGACGAGGCGCTCGCCTTCGACGGGCTCGGCCTCGAGGCGCTCTTCGCGGGCGAGCCTCCGCCTCCCGCCCTGGCGGCCCGTCTCGCGCGCGCCGCCCGCCTCGTCTCCTGGTTCGCCGCGAGCGACGCGCGGTACCCCGACGGGCTCCGGGCTCTCGCCCACTCCGTGGTCATCGCCGCCCCGGTGCCCGACGACTCGTTCACCGGCGCCGTCTGGCAGCACCTGCTGGCGACGCTCGGAGCGTGGCACGTGACGGCGGCGCCCCCGCTCTCCCCCATCAGGCTCCCCGAGGCGTGGCGGACGCAGGCGCGCGAGGCGCTCGCCGGGCTCGGCGCCAGGCCGGGACGCCCCATCCTCGCCGTGCACCCGGGAGCCGGTGGTGCGTGGAAGCGGTGGCCGGCGGGAGACCTGGCGCGGGTGCTCCAGGAGGTGGTCAGGAAGACCGGCTGCCAGATCGTCGTCCACGAGGGCCCCGCCGACGCCGAGGCGGCCGCCGCGCTCCTCGGAGCGCTGGGCGGAGCCGAGAGGGAGGCTCCGGTCCTCAGGCTGGTCGGGCCGGACCTGCCGCTCCTGGCCGGCGTCCTCCAGGCCTCCGCCGCCTTCCTCGGCGCCGACTCCGGCGTGAGCCACGTCGCGGCGGCTGTGGGGGCCGCGGCGGTGATCGGCTTCCCTGCGGCCACCCGGGAGCGCTGGGCCCCGTGGAGCCCCACGGCGCTCCCCCTCCTCGCAGGGGCCCCCGAGGGCGTGCCGGACCGCGTGGCCGAGGCCGTCGTCGCTCGGATTGACTCCTCCCGCAGGCGTGCCTAGACTTCAGTCACGGGAGGTCACGATGGAGGGGCCGATGAGCGAGTTCATGGACGAGTACTCCGAATCGCTCGATCAGGACTTCCGGAAGATCGGCGGAGCCCTGCTCAACGACACGGTCCAGTTGCTCGCGCCCAGCGAGCCCATCCGCTTGCTCCCGGATGCCTCGGTCCAGGACGCGATCGACCGCATGGCGGAGAAACACCGCGCGGCCGTGGTCGTCGTGGACACCGACGGGCGCCTCACCGGGATCTTCACCGAGCGGGATGTCCTGATCCGGGTGCTGGGTCAGGGGCGCGACGCGCGCCAGACGAAGCTCGGGGAGATCATGACGCCCGATCCCGAGGCGCTCTCCCCCCAGGACCGCATCTGCTACGCCGTGAACCGGATGAGCACGGCCGGCCACCGCACGATCCCGCTGGTGGACGGAGAGCGCCGGCCCATCGGGGTCGTGACGGTCAACGACATCGTGAAGTGGCTGGCCGAGATCTTCCCCGAAGCCGTCCTCAACCTCCGCCCCGGCGACACGCTGAAGCACCCCCTGCAGATCGACTCGGGATAGCGTCAGCGGCCGGCGGCGTCGCGGTCAGGACTCGGGCGCGGACTCCTCGGCGGTCTCGGTCAGCAGGACCCAGTCGTCGGGCTCGTTCGGGGCGGGGCGGCTCCCCAACGCGGTGGTGACAGTGCGGCTGCGGCTGGGAGAGAACCACTCCCAGACTCCCTGGGGCGCGGCGGTCGTGGGCGCCTCGCCCATCTCGGGCCCCGCCACCCCTGCCTCGGTCCGCTCGGTCTTGCGCAGCCGCTTCTCTTCCTGCTTCGCCCGCCGCAGCTGATCCCGCCGCCTTCGCTCGAATCCGTAGTTCTGGCGCGCGCTCATGAGCGCGGCGTCGAGGTCATCCGACGAGGTGCAGGCACGTGCATCGTCCACTCCTGGCGGTGATGCTGTCGCGTGAAGGCCAATGCGTCCGATCGGTTCCGACCGGACAGGACACGCCGGAGTTTACACGAAGGCCGCGAGGATTGCGAGGGCCTGGCCCCGATCAGATGAAGCCGGGGCGCGGCTTCGGCTCCTGGGTCGGCTCCAGCTCGCGCGTCCCGGGCAAGGGGCCCGTCGCGGTCCAGTAGCGCGTCCCCGCCACGATCAGGGTCTCGGCGGGGAAGCGCGTCAGCACCTCGTGCCCCGTCTCGGTGACCAGGATCTCCTCCTCGATGCGCGCCGCCGACCAGCCGTCGGAGGCCGGCCAGAAGTTCTCCAGCGCGAAGACCATGCCGGCCTCGAGCGGCACCGGGTGGTCGAGGGAGACGAGGCGGCTCATGACGGGTTGCTCCCAGATGGAGAGCCCCACGCCGTGCCCGTACTGCAGGCCGAAGCAGGCCTCCTCGTCCGGAAAGCCGAACTCCTGGGCGCGGGGCCACGTGGCGGCGATGTCCGCGGTGGTGATGCCCGGCTTGACCATGGCGATGGCCTGGTCCAGCATGTCGCGGCAGCGCTTGTAGGCGTCCACCATGGCCGGCGAGGCGCTGCCCACGGCGAAGGAGCGATAGTAGCAGGTGCGGTAGCCCATGTAGGAGTGCAGGATGTCGAAGTACGCGGGGTCGCCCGGCCGCAGCACGCGGTCCGAGAAGACGTGCGGGTGCGGGTTGCAGCGCTCCCCGGCGATGGCGTTGACCGCCTCGACGTCCTCGGAGCCGAGGTCGTAGAGGGTCTTGGCCGCGACGCCCACCAGCTCATTCTCGCGGATCCCCGGCTTGAGCGCGTGGTAGAGGTCCTCGTAGGCGGCGTCCACCATCATGGCGGCGGTGTTGAGCAGGATGATCTCGTCGCGCGTCTTGATCCGCCGGGCCACCTGCATGAGCTGCTGGCCGTCCACCACCCGGAGCCCTTCCTTCTGCAAGGCCTCCAGGATCGGCAGCTCGATCACGTCCACCCCCAGCGGCTCGCGGTGGAGCCCCCGCGCCTCCAGTTCCCGCCTGATCTTCCGCGCCAGGTCCTCGGCCCGTCCCATCTCGGGCGTCATGGCGCCTCGGAGGAGCGAGATGCCCGCGCGCGAGCGGTCGCCGAGCCACGGGCAGTAGAGCTGATGGTGGCGGGCCGCCGAGCCGAAGTCCCACATGATCGGGTCGTCGCCACGCGGCAGGAGTGTGAAGCGCGAGAGCTTGTCGCGCGCCCACTCCCCGATGGTCGTGTTCGTGATGTAGCGGATGTTGTACATGTCGAAGCAGAGGAGGCCGGCCAGCTCCGAGCGGTCGAGCGCCCCCCGCACCCGGGCCAGGCGCTCGCGGCGCAGCCGGTCGAAGTTGACGCGCTCTTCCCAGTCCACGCCCATGGTCCCGTAGGTCGGCAGCGCCATGTCTAGTCTCCTGTCGTCGGCTTCGGGCTAGGGTTCGAGCCACTCAGGTAGGCCAGCACGTCGAAGAGCACCGCGAAGTCGTGGCGGCCCAGGCCGAGGCCCTGGGCGGCCGCGAGCATCTCCCCGGTGAGCGCGGTGGTGGGCAGCGGCACGCCCAGCCGTCGCCCGAGATCCAGCGCGAGGCCCAGGTCCTTCTGCATCATCCCCACGTCGAACCACGCCTCGGCGGGCATGCCGAGGACGAAGGGGCCGCGATACTTGACCATGGGGGAGGCGATGACGCTCCGGAGCAGCACCTGCACGGCCCGCTCGCGCGCGATCCCGGCCTTCTCGGCCAGCAGCACGGCCTCGCTGAAGGCCGCCATCTGCACCGCGAGCCCCAGGTTGGTGGCGATCTTCATCGTGACCGCCAGCCCGAGGGCGCCCACGTGCGTGATGGTGGGACCGATGGCCGCGAGGTACGGGCGCACCCGATCGAGCGCCGCCGGGGCGCCCCCGACCATGAAGGAGAGCTGGCCCTGCTCGAGCGTCGCGACGCTGCCGGACACGGGGGCGTCCAGCATTGCCGCCCCGCAGGCGGCGACTTGCGCCCCCAGCGCGCGGGTGGCCTCGGGGCTCACCGTGCTCATCTCCACATACACCGCGCCCGGCCGCAGCCCCGCGAGGATGCCGTCGGCGCCCCCGGTCACCGCGGCCAGCGCCTTCGTGTCGGTGACCATGCTGAAGACGACCTCGCCGGCCTCGGCGACCTCACGGGGGGAACCGGCCACCTTCATCCCCGCCGCCGCCAGCCACAGCGCCTTCGCGGGGGTCCGGTTGTAGCCGACGACGGGGAAACCGGCGCCGAGGAGCCGCTTCACCATGCGGCCGCCCATGGCGCCGAGCCCGACGAAGCCGAGGGGAGGCATGCGCAGTAGACTAGCGCGACTCGAGACGCTCTGCACCCCGTCGGCGGCGATGCTGGCCGCAGGCGCCCTTGAACGGCGGCACCGGCCGGGAGTAAGCTAGCGCATCGTTTCGGGCCCCGCCCGGGCTCGCGCGGCTATACTCACGCCCCATGCGGAGGACACACCATGCGGACATCCGTCGGACGCAGGGCGCTCGCCGGTATCACCGCCCTGAGCCTCGCGCTGTGGGCGAGCCCGGCCTTCGCCCAGGGCCAGGCCGTCAGCATCGGCACCAACCCGCCGGGGTCGGTCTTCTACTCGGTGGGCAGCGGTCTGGCCAAGGTCGTCAGCGATAGCGGCAAGCTCAAGATGGCCGTCCAGCCCTACGCGGGGTCGAGCACCTTCATCCCGATGCTCAACAGCGGCGAGATGGAGTTCGGCGTCGTCAACGCGGTGGACATGGCGCTGGCCTATCGGGGCCCAGGCTTCAAGATCGGCGGGCGCAATCCCTTCCCCCATGCGTCGAACGCCCGGCTCGTCATGCGGGGTTCGCCGCTCCTGGTGGGCCTCGTGGTGCGGAAGGACTCACCGATCAAGAGCGTCCACGACGTCAAGGGCAAGCGGATGACCGGTGAGTACCCCGCGCACCTGGCCGTCTGGTACAACATGTTCGGCCACCTGGCGAGCGCGGGGCTCACCTGGAGCGACGTGAAAGTGGTGCCGGTCCCGGCGATCAACGAGGGCATGGACGCCCTGGTCCAGGGCCGCGCCGACGTGACCGAGTACGCGCTCAACGCGGCCAAGGTCAAGGAAGCCGACGCGGCAGTCGGCGTTCGCCACGTCTCCATCGACTGCTCGCCCGAGGGAGAGCGGCGCCTCCGCGCGGCCGTGCCCGGGTACTACCCGCGCGTCGTCAAGGCCGGGACGGCGACCGCCGTCACCGAGGATACCTGCGTCATCGCCTACGACCTCTACGTGGCGACGGGCAAGGGCGTCGCCGACGCGCCGGTGGAGAGCACGCTGCGCGCGATCTGGGACGGCGTGGACAGGCTGCCGGCGGCCCACCCCGTGTTCAGGGAATGGACGCGAGGGCGCTTCGTGGACGTGGATGCGACCCTTCCCTATCATCCCGCCGCCGTCCGCTTCTACAAGGAGCGCGGCGTCTGGACGCCACAGATGGAGCAGGCGCAGCAGAAGCTCCTGTCGCTGAACCCGTAGGGCCGGGCCGCCCCGGTGGCCGACGCCGTCTCCAAGTTCCGGGCGCTGCGCGGCGCGCCGCGGGGGGTGGAGCGGGCGCTGCTATCGGCGGTGACGCTCCTCGGCAGCCTCTGGGCGCTCGAGGTCCACCACCACCTCCCCTGGGCGTTCTTCAAGGAGCAGTACCTCGGCCTCTTCCTCGGGGTGAGCCTCGCCGCGGTGTTCGTCGCCGTGAAGGCCCATGCGGGAGGGCGTGAGGACCGCGTGGCCTGGCATGACTGGGGCCTCGCCGCGGGCGGGCTCGGCGTGGGGCTCTACGTCACGCTGCGCTACCCCGTCATCGCCTATCAGCTCGGTGTGCTCACCTGGGACAAGGTCGCCCTCGGCGCGCTGGCGATCGCCCTCGTGCTGGAGGCGGCGCGCCGGCTGGTCGGCTGGGTGATGGTGGCGCTGGCGGCCGTCTTCATCCTGTACGCGAAATTCGCCTGGCTCCTGCCGGGGCTCCTCGCCGGCAAGGGGGCGTCGTGGGAGCGCATCGCCGTCTACCTGTACCTGGACACCAACGGCCTCCTCGGCCTGCCGCTGGCGGTGACAGCGGGGATGGTCGTGGCCTTCATCTTCTTCGGCCAGGTGCTCTACGCCGTGGGCGGCGACCGCTTCCTCACCGATCTCGCCATGGCGCTCATGGGGCGCTACCGGGGCGGGCCGGCGAAGGTGTCGGTGGTGGCCTCCTCCCTCTTCGGCACGGTGTCGGGCAGCGCGGTGTCCAACGTGGTGGTGGACGGACCCATCACGATCCCGATGATGAAGCGCAGCGGGTACGCGCCGCATGTGGCGGCAGCCATCGAGGCCGTGGCCTCCACGGGCGGCCAGATCATGCCCCCGGTCATGGGCGTCGCGGCCTTCCTCATCGCCGAGTTCCTCTCGCTCCCTTACTCCGAGGTGGCGCTGGCCGCTGTGATCCCGGCGCTCCTCTACTACCTGGCGCTCTTCGTCCAGGTGGACCTGGAGGCAGCCAGTCACGGGCTCGTCGGGCTTCCCGCGCGGGATCTGCCGCGGCTCCGCGACGTGCTGCGCCGCGGCTGGAGCTTCCTCATCCCGCTGGGCGTGCTCGTCTACACGCTGATGATCGCCTCCTGGGAGGCGGGCAAGGCCGGGATGGCGGCCGTCATCGCCACGCTCGTGGTGGGCGCGCTCCAGTGGGAGGACCGGCTGACGCCGGCCCGGCTCTGGCGGGCCATCGAGGAGGCCGGGCGCGTGCTGCTGGACATCGTCGCCATCACGGCCGTGGCCGGCTTCGTCATCGGCGTGCTGCAGCTCTCGGGGCTCGGCTTCAAGTTCTCCCTACTCCTCGTCACCGTGGCCGGGGGAAGCGCGCTGGGCCTGCTCGCGCTCACCGCGGTGGTCTGCATCATCCTGGGCATGGGCATGCCCACGGCCATCGTCTACATCATGCTGGCCGTCCTCGTGGGCCCGGCCCTCGTCCAGCTCGGGATCGCGCCGCTGGGCGCGCATCTCTTCCTCTTCTACTTCGGGATGCTGTCCATGATCACGCCGCCCGTGTGCCTGGCGACGTACGCCGCGGCCTCCATCGCGCGCTCCGACTTCATGAAGACGGGGTGGACGGGGATGCGGCTCGGCATCGTCGCCTACGTGGTGCCCTTCGTCTTCGCCTTTCACCCCTCGCTCCTGATGCAAGGCTCGGTCGCGGAGATCGTGCTCGCCGCCGCGTCGGCGGCCGGCGGCGTGATCCTCCTCGGCACGGGCTGCGCTGGCCACCTCTTCAGGGCGCTGTCCTGGCCCCGGCGCGGGGCGGCCGCGCTGGCGGGGCTCTTGCTGATCCCCCCGCCGTCGAGCGGCCCCTGGCTCGCCGCCAATCTCGCGGGGCTGGCGCTCGGCATCGCCTTTGGCGTCTCGGAGTGGACGGCCCACGGGCGGGCGCTGCCCGTGGCCGTCCCCGCAGCGCAGCGCGAGCCATGACGCGCGCCAGCATCGACAGCACGGCCGAGGCCTATCTGGAGCTGCTTGCCGCGCGCGGCGTGGAGTACCTCCTCGCCAATGCGGGGACGGACTTCGCCCCGCTCATCGAGGCCCATGGCCTGCCCGTCCTCTTCGTCGTCTTCAACAACCGCGCGTGGGGCGCCGTGAAGCGCGCCGTCACCTCCCATGCCCGCGAGGGCTGGGCCGTGAGGGCGGGCGCCATGCCCTTCGTCGATCTCGACCCGGCCCCCGACTACGAGCTGATCTGTCAGGCCTCGGGCGGCCACGGCGAGCGGGTGGAGGACCCGGCGGCGCTGCCCGCCGCCCTCGCCCGCGCGCTCGGCGTCGTCCGTGACGAGAAGCGCCAGGCGCTCGTCAACGTCATCTGCAAGAAGCCGTGAGAGCCCCGGAGGGACTCGCCCCATGGCACAGGACCTGAGAAGCTACCTCGACCTGATCAAGCGCCGGCGCCCGGAGGACTTCCGGATCGTCTCGAAGGAGGTGGACCCGGCCCACGAGATCACGGCCATCGTGGCGAAGGCGGAGCGCGAGGCCCGGCAGCGCCCGGTGATGCTCTTCGAGAACGTCAAGGGCTCGCGCTTCCCGGTGCTCACCAACCTGCACGCCAGCCGCTCGCGCCTGGCCACCGCCATGGGCTGTGCCCCGGAGGAGATGCTCGAGACCTATCTCCGCGCCATGGAGAAGCCGATCCCGCCGCGCGTGGTGCCGACGGGTCCGGTGAAGGAGGTCGTCCTCACCGGAGCCCAGGTGAACCTGTACGACCTGCCGCAGATCGTCCACCATCAGGGCGACGCGGGGCCATACCTCACGGCGGCCATCTCCTTCGCCCGGGACCCCTCCGCGGAGACGTGGAACTGCGCCTACAACCGCCTGATGGTGAAGGGGCGCGACACCACCTCCATCCACCTCACCGCGGGCAAGCACCTCTGGGAGTTCTACCGGATCGCCGAGTCGCTCGGGAAGCCCCTGCCCGTGGCCTTTGCCGTCGGCGTGCATCCGGCCGTCGCCCTGGGGGCACTGGCGATCGGCTCCATCGACGAGGACGAGCGGGCCATCATGGGGGCGCTGCTCGGGGAGCCGCTGGAGCTGGTCCGCTGCGAGACCTCGGACGTGCTCGTGCCGGCGCATGCCGAGCTGGTGATCGAGGCCGAGATCCTCCCGGCCGAGCGCATCCCGGAGGGACCCTTCGGCGAGTTCACCGGCTACAGCCTGGGAGAGCGGCAGCGCGAGGTCGTCCGCGTTCGGGCCATCACCCACCGGCAGGGCGCCCTCTTCCAGGACATCACCGTGGCGCATCTCGACCACATGCTGCTCTCGACCATCCCCATGGAGGCCAACCTCTACCGCGCGGTGCGCGCCATGGTCCCCTCGGTCCGGGCCGTGCGGGTGCCGGGGCCCTTCACCTGCTACGTCTCCCTCGAGCAGCGGCTGCCCGGCCAGGCCAAGAACGCCATCCTCTCGGTCCTCGGCGCCGACCTCTACATGAAGCGGGTCGTCGTGGTGGATCAGGACGTGGACGTGTTCGACGACCGGCAGGTGACCTGGGCCATCGCCACGCGCTGCCAGCCTGACCGCGACATCGCCATCATCACCGGCGCGCGGGGCTCGGATCTCGACCCCTCGACGCGGGAGGACGGCTACACCGCGAAGTGGGGCGTGGACGCCACGGCGAAGCCATCGCTGGCGTCGTACACGCCGCGCCACCGCGTGCCGCCCGAGGTGTGGAAGCGGCTCAACCTGAAGGACTACCTGCCCTGATGGTCCTCGCGGAATCCCGCGAGGCCCGGGCCGTGAGCGAGAACTTCGCGGAGCTGCTGGACAGGAGCTCCTGCGCGGCGCCCGGCGCGCCCGCTCTCGTGTGGGAGGGCGGCGCGCTCACGCGGGCCGAGCTCGCGCTGCGGGCGGGCGGCGTGGCGCGGGTGCTGCGCGAGCGCGGCGTCCGCGCCGGCGACCGCGTGGCGCTGTCGCTTCCCAACGGCTGGCCCTTCGCCGCGACGCTCTGGGGGGCGCTGAAGCTCGGCGCGACGGTCACCCCGCTGAATCCGCGACTCACCGGCGAGGAGCGGGGGAGGATCCTCGGCGATCTCCGGCCGGTGACCGTGATCGAGAACGTCGTGGACGCGCGGGCGCCGTGGCCGAGCGCCGAGGCGAGCGCTCCGGCGCTCATCCTCTACACCTCCGGCAGCACGGGCGAACCCAAGGGGGTCGTCCTCTCGCACGCGGCGCTGACCTTCGCCAACCGCTCCTGGGTGGGTCCTGTCATGGGCCTCACCGCCGCGGACGTGGTCCTCGCGGCGCTGCCGCTGTCGCACTCCTTCGGCCTCAACGGCGCGCTCCTCGCCCCGCTCCTGGCCGGAGCCTCGGTGGTGCTCCTCGGCCGCTTCTCGCCGGAAGGAGCGCTCGCCGCCATCGCGCGCCATCGCGTGAGCGTGGTCCCCGCGGTGGCAGGCATGTTCAGGCGGATGCTCGACGCGAGGACCTTCGACGCCGCCGACCTCGGAAGCCTCCGCGCCGCCGTGTCAGGAGCGGCCCCGTGCCCCTGGGAGCTGGCGCGGGAGTGGCGCGCGCGCACCGGCGTCAGGATCATCCGCGGCTACGGGTCGACGGAGCTGTTCCGTCCCCTCTCCCACCTCGTCGGCGATCCCCGCGAGGAGCCAGAGGCCGTGGGGCGCCCCGTGCCCGGCGTCGAGATCGCCGTGATGGACGAGGCGGGAGCCCCCGTGGCGGCGGGGGAGGTGGGAGAGCTCTGGATCCGGACGCCAGCCGCCATGGAAGGCTATCTCCACCGGCCGGACGAGACGCGTGAGGTCCTCGTGGAGGGCTGGTTCAGGACCGGCGACCTCGTCATCCGGTCGCCGGAGGGCTACGTCAGCGTCGTGGGGCGCAAGCGGGAGCTGATCCTGCGGGGCGGCTACTCCGTCGTGCCGGGCGAGATCGAGGCGGTGCTCCTCGCCCACCCGGCCGTGGCCGAGGCCGCCGCCGTCGGCAGGCCGCATCCCGAGCTGGGCGAGGAGGTGGCGGCCTTCGTCACGCTGCGCCCGGGGGCGGCGAGCAGTCCCGAGGAGCTGATCGCCCACTGCCAGGCACGGCTGGCAGGCTTCAAGTGCCCGCGCCAGGTGCGGATCGTCGCGGAGCTCCCGAAGGGCGCCACGGGCAAGGTCCTCAAGAGCCGGCTCAGCTGAAGATGCTCTCGGGCAGGAAGGCCGAGACGATCCAGTGGGGTGCGTCCACGATCTCGCTGATCCTGAGATCCACGGCCACGCTCGAGAGGACGTAGGCCTCCTCGCGCGAGAGCCCGCGCTCCTCCACCAGGTGGTCGATCATGTAGCGCGTCGCCTGCTGGGCTGCGGCGAAGAGGTCGGGGCCCTGCGCCGTCGTCGCGAACCAGGGGCCGCGATGCGTCCCCGGGCCGAGCGCGCCCCGGATGCGCAGCCTCGGCTCCGGCAGCCGCCGGCCCTCGTCGAGGCCGAAGCGGAGCGTGACCTGTGCCGTCATCTCCACCGCCGTCACGCACACCTCGCCGTCGCCCTGGGCGGCATGGGCATCCCCCACGCTGAAGAGCGCGCCCTCCACCCAGACCGGGAGGTACAGCGTCGAGCTGGCGGTGAGCTGCTTCACGTCCATGTTGCCGCCGTTCTTCCGGGGCGGCAGGGTGCTGTGGCTTCCCGGCTCGTCGAGGGCCACGCCCATGACGCCGGGGAAGGCCTCGATGGGCACGGCGATCCCGCGCCCCATGCGCGCGTGGCGGCCGTCGGAGAGATCCCAGATCTGCAGGTATGGCGTCGGGAACTCCGCCTCGGGGAGGAGGCCGCGGCCGGGACGGACCGCCGTCCAGCCGAAGGCGGCCGCGGGCTTGACCTCCAGCACCTCCACGGCGAGGACGTCTCCCGGCTCGGCCCCGCGAACCCTGACGGGGCCCGTGAGCGGGTGGCCGCGGAAGGGCCCACGGGCCAGCACGTCGGCATGGGAGGACGAGGGCGCGTAGTAGCCGCCGGAGGCATCGCGGGTGTCGAAGACCACCGTGTCCCCGGGATCGATGACGAGCCGGGGGGCCAGCGCGTTGTTCCACTCGTAGTGGACGAGGCCGGCGTCGAGCCGATGCGTGCGCGTCACGGCTCGAGCCCCCACGTGAACACCCGCGCCGGAGTCACCTCGACGATGACCGAGTCGGACTCCTCGAGCGCGGCCTCGCCGGGGTACTGCGGGTACTTCGCGTAGAGGAGACGCCGGATCCGCCTGAAGGCGGGACCCCGCTCGATGAGCCGCGGCCGGCCCTGGACCATCACACCCTTGAGCCCGGACCATTGTTCCGTGTACAGATCCACGGTGAGGGCGATCCGGGGATTGGCTCTCAGGTTGAGCACCTTCCGGCCGCCGGGGCCCGAGGCGAAGTAGATCTTCCCGTCGGTGACCACGTGACAGACCGGCACCACGTGCGGCATGCCGCCGGGACCCGCCGTCGCCACCCGGCAGACCCGCTCCCAGCGGAGCAACGCTTCCACGCGCTTCGTGAGCCTCACAGGGACCACTTATGCCGCAGCGCGGGGGCCTGCGCAAGACACCCTTCCCGCGGGGCGATGCAGCGGCCGAAGCGGCACCCGATGCCTCACGCCGCGCATCCTGGGGGTAGAATACGGCGCGGGCACCGGGACATGGCCTTCTCCAACGACTGCTGGCGCGCCATCGAGGACGTCTACGGAGCGATCCTCCGCCACCCTTTCCTCGCCGGGCTCACCGACGGCTCGCTGCCGCGCGAGAGCTTCCGCTTCTACGTCGTCCAGGACGCCCTCTATCTGCGGGACTTCGCCCGGGCGCTCTCGCTGGCCGCCGCGCGCGCACCGCGCGAGGACTGGATCATCATGCTCGACGAGCACGCGGCCGGCGCGCTCAGGGTGGAGCGCGCGCTGCACGAGGGCTTCTTCCGCGACTTCGGCCTGAGCCCGGAGGCCGTGGCCGCCACCCCCCTGGCCCCGACCAACCTCGCCTACACGAGCTACCTGCTGGCCGTGGCCCACGGCGGCCCCTTCCACGAGGCGCTGGCGGCGCTGCTGCCCTGCTACTGGATCTACTGGGAGGTGGGGCGGACGCTCGAGCGGCGCGGCTCCCCGGACCCGCTCTACACCCGGTGGATCGCGACCTATGCCTCCGAGGAGTTCGGCGCTGTCGTCCGCGCGGTGCTGGAGGCGGCCGACATCACCGCCGCGCAGCGCGCCCCGGCCGAGCGAGAGACCATGCGCCGCCACTTCGTCGCCACCAGCCGCTACGAGTGGATGTTCTGGGACATGGGCTACCGGCGCGAGTCGTGGCCGGTCTGAGGAATCCCGAATGATCCTTCGCGAGGACACCAACGACATCGCCGGGCTCACGTTCGCTCACGGCAAGGTCCATGCCCTCGGCGCTCTCCCTCCGGCCACCTTCCGCCTCACCAAGGCGCAGATCCGCCAGCCCGCGCGCGAGCGCTGGGAGTCGAGCCGCGCCCGGATCGACGCCCAGGTGGCCGAGATCTGGGCGGAGGCGCCGGCCCGCGAGGCGATCCGGGGCTACGTGGAGCGCACGCTCGGCAAGAGGAACTGACCCGTGCGAGAGCCTGTCCGCTACTTCGAGGACTTCCAGCCGGGCGAGGTGATCGAGCTCGGCAGCCGCACCATCACGAAAGAGAGCATCGTCGCCTTCGCCCGCGAGTTCGACCCGCAGGTCTTCCACGTGGACGAGGAGGCGGCGAGGCACACCATCTACGGCGGGCTCCTGGCCAGCGGCTGGCACACGGGCTCCATCCTGATGCGGCTCCTCTACGACGGGCTCCTCTCACACACCGCGGGCCTCGGCTCTCCCGGCTTCGACGAGCTGCGGTGGGTCAAGCCCGTGCGCCCCGGCGACACGCTCTCGGGACGCATGACGGTGCTCGAGCGCAGTCCTTCCCGGAGCAAGCCGGACCGGGGCTTGGTCCGCTCGCTGATGGAGCTGCGGAACCAGCACGGCGAGGTGGTGCTCACCATCAAGGGGCTGAGCCTGCTCGGCCGCCGGCCCGCCTGAGCGCGGGGCCGGACGCAGGTGCGCGTTGACCGGCCGCCGACTCCTGTTGTAGATTCTGTCGCATGACAAAGAGGAAGAAGACGGCGAAGGCGGCGAAGAAGACCACCAAGAAGGCGGCGGCCAAGACGCCTGCGGCGAAGAAGGCACCGGCCGCGAAGAAGGCGCCGACGGCCAGCGCGAAGCCTGCGGCAGGGCCGGCCCGGTCGGCGGGATCCTCGGACGGCGGCCCGGCCCAGGGGGCAACCTATGCGCCCCAGCCGATCCAGGGCACGGGCTGGGCGCCTTTCAGGTACCCGCCCCAGTAGGCGGCCGCCGCGCTCCCCCGCCGCCGCGGCGGCGGGGGAGCGCGCGAGCCAGCAGCCCCCCAATGGCCTGACGCAGGTGTCCCCGCCCCTCGGGGCCCTGGCAGACCACCACCCCCGACACGGCCAGCACTCCTCCCAGGAGCTGAAGCGGCGCCAGCCGCTCGCCCAGGATCAGCCAGGACAGGAGCACCCCTGAGAGCGGGACGAGATTGGTGAACACCGCCGTCCGCCCCGCCCCGACCCGCCTGAGCCCGACATTCCACCACAGGAAGGCGAGCACCGTGGCGCCCACCGCGAGGTAGCCGAGGCCGCCCCAGGCCTGGGCGCCCGCGGCGGCCAGCCCGGGCCAGGGTTGCTCCAGCAGGGCCACCGGGATCAGGAGCGCCGTGCCGATCAGGATGCCGTAGGTGAGGGTGGCGGCATTGGAGAGCCGCTCCATCGTCACCTTCGAGACGTACGAGTAGATCCCCCAGCACGACCCGCCAAGGAAGAACAGGATGTCGCCCAGCAGGGTGGCCCTCCCCACGCCGACGGCCAGGCGTCCCGGCTGCACCAGGAGCGCGACGCCCGCCACGCAGAGCAGCATCCCGACCACGAAGCCAGAAGGAAGGCGGTCGCCGCCCACCCGTGCCGCCACGAGGTTCGTCGACAGCGCGCTGGCGGTGGACGGGATCAGCGCGCCATGCGCCGCGGGGGCGAACCGCAGGGCCGAGAAGAAGAAGGCGTGGTTGAGAAAGGTCCCGAGGAGGCCCACCCAGAGGAGCAGAACGAGATCGCGCCGGGCGAGGGAGCGTGGGTCGGGGAGCTGCCGCCGGAAGATCGCGACGAGCAGCACCCCGGCGAGCCCATAGCGCAGAACGCCCGCGGTGAACGGCGCGATGTCGCGGACGACGAGCTTGCCCGCCACCGCCGTGGCGCCCCAGAGAAGTGCCGTGAGCAGGATCAGGGCGTAGACGCGCGCGAGGGGCTCTCTGGATCTCATGGGGCGGGCGCCCGGAGGCACCCCATCGAGTGTGCCACGGCTCTGCGCCGATCTGATAGGCCCGCGCGCGCGACAAGGCTGCGCTCGGGCGGGGCGCGGTCCGCTTGTGGGCTGACGCGGGACCTTCCGCACCCTCGGCATCGCCGTCGCCGTGTGGGTGATCCCCGCGGCGCGCGTCCTGGTCCGCGACGCCCCCGCGCCCCCGCGGCCAGCCCCAGCCGCTCAGCCCCAGGGCGCGGGGACCGGACGAGGCGGACGCTCAGCCCTCGTCGGGAGCCTCCTTCCGCCCCACCACCCGCACGTCGATCGCGACTGCACCCTGGCCGTCCTCGAGGGCGATCAGCGGATTGATGTCGAGCTCCTCGATCAGGTCACCGGCGGCGAGGGCGAGGTCGGAGAGGCGCAGCGCGGTCTCGACGACGGCCTCCCGATCGCGGCGACACTGACCGCGGACGCCGTCGAGGACGCGCGCAGCCGCAATCTCGCCGATCATCGTCTCCGCCTCGCGGCGCGACAGCGGCGGCAGACGGTGCGCGACGTCGCGCACCACCTCCACCAGCGTCCCGCCCAGCCCGAAGGTCAGCACGCCACCGAACTGAGGATCCCTCGCGATCCCGAGGAGGAGCTCGGTTCCGCCGGTGATCATCTGCTGGACGAGGAGGCCCTCGACCATGCCGGGGTGGAGCCGCCGCTTGGCGACGTCGAGCAGGTCCGTGGCAGCCTCGCGCACGGCCGCCGCGCCCGCGAGCCCGATCCGCACCGCGCCGGCATCGCTCTTGTGGCTGAGGGCCGGCGAGAGCAGTTTGACCGCGACCGGGAACCCGATCTCCTCCGCCGTCGCGACCGCCCCGTCCGGGTCGTCTGTGATCGCCTCGCGAGGTCCAGGTATGCCGGCGTGGAGCAGCACCGCGCGGGCCTCCCGGTACGTCAGGAGATCGCCGCGTGCGAGCGCGCTCCGGACCAGAGGCGAGAGCGGCGGCACCGGGCGAGTATCCTCGACCGGCGGCGCGGGACGCCCGGCCTGGACGAGGATCTTCAGACCGGCAGCCATCGCCGGCAGCGTGGTGTAAAGCGGTAACCCCGCCGCGCGGATCACCTCGCGCCCGCCGTCGACCATCGAGCCCCCGAGCCAGCCGATCGCCAGCGGCTTCCGCGACCCGGGCGCAAAGGCGACGACATCCTCGGCCAGACGCCGCGCGACCGCCGGAGGCAACATCGAGAGCACGAGGGCGATCGCGTCGATGGAAGCGTCGTTCGCGACCGTCGCGAGCGCCGCGCGAAGCAAGTCTGGCGAGGCGAAGAGCTGCCCGGTCACGTCGACCGGGTTCTGGCAGGCCGCGAACGGCGGCAAGATCCCGGCGAGCACCGCCACGGTCTCGTCCGAGAGCAATGGGATGTCGAGACCCGCGCGCGCGAAGTGATCGGACGCCAGCACGGAGACGCCACCCGACCCGGTGATCACGGCCAGCCTGGCTCCGGGTAGCGACATCCCGCGGGAGAGGAGCCGGCAGGCGTCCACCATCTCTTCGATGTCGCCGACGGCGATGATGCCTGCCTGCCTGAACGCCGCGCGGTACACCGCGTGGGAGCCGGTGATCGCACCGGTGTGCGAGAGCGCCGCGCGCCGACCCGAACCCGTCTGCCCTGCCTTCAGGACGACGACCGGCTTGCCGAGGTCACGGGAGAGCCGCCCGATCTTGAAGACCTTGCGCCCGTCTCGAACCCCCTCGATGTATGCGGCCACCACGCGGGTCCGCTCGTCGAGGAGGAAGGCCTCGATGAAATCGAGGGCCTCGAGGCTCGCCTCGTTGCCGCTCGAGACGAAGAAGCTGAACCCAAGCCCCTCATCCTGCATGCGGTTGAACGTAGTGGTGCCCATCGCACCGCTCTGGCTGACGAAGGCGATCGAGCCGGCGAGCAGGTCACCCTCGAGATGAGCCGAGAAGCTCGCGGTGAGACGCTGCCAGACGTTGATGACGCCGACGGAGTTCGGCCCGCAGAGCAGGATGCCGCGGCACCGGGCGATCGAGGCGATCTCCGCCTGGAGGCGCGCGCCCTCCGCTCCGGTCTCCGCGAAGCCCGACGACAGGACCACGGCGGCGGGAATGCCGGCGTCCGCGCAACGATCGAGCTCGCGCGGCACCTGCGCCGCCGGCACGCAGACGACGGCGAGGTCCGGGACCTCCGGCAGACACCCTATGTCGCCGTACGCCGGGAGACCCTGCACCTCGGCCGCGGCGGCGTTGATCGGGTAGATCCGGCCGCCGAAGCCGTGGCGCAGCAGATATCGAAGCGGCCGCCCGCTGACCTTCTCGGGATTCGTCGATGCGCCGACGATCGCGACCGACCGAGCGTCGAGGAGTGGGCGCAGCCGCGTGGATCGTCCCGTCACTGAGCGATCCACACCTTCGTGTACGTCGTATCGTCGTAGAAGCTCGCCGGGTACTTGTGGTTCCGCACGCGGCGGTCCTTGTAGAACCAGCCCTGCGGCCAGCCGACGACAACCAGCGGCGGGGCCTCGAGCGTGAGGAGGTGGCGCTGCAGGTTCCAGTACGCCTTCTTTCGTTTCTCGGCGTCGACCTCGCGGAGGGCTTGGTCGATTAGCTCGGTGGCCTTCGGCTCGGACCACTTGCTGTAGTTGCGACCGCCCTGAGGCGAGAACAGCAGCGAGAAGACGTCGGCGGGGTTCGACGTCTCCGGCCCGTGGTCCTGCGTCGCGATGAGCTCGAACTCGCCCTTCGCGTAGTTGGCCCAGCCCACCGCGCTCTCGAGCGACTGGAGCTTCCCGCGCAGCCCGATCCGCCGGAGCTGCGCCAGCACGAGCTGAGCGCGATCGACGTAATCCCCGCTGACGCGCACCGAGGCGTTGAAGTCGACGCCGCTCGGATAGTGCTTGGCCACGAGCTTCGTGGCCTCCGCGATGTCGGCGTCCTTCGGCTGCCGGCACCCTGGAAGCCTCCTGACCTCGTCGAGCGGCAGCGCGTAGTCACCGACGAGGTCAGGGTTCAGGACCGCGCACGGCACGGCCGCGCCGTCGAGACCCTTCGCGACCAGCTCCTGGCGGTCAATCACCAGGTTCACTGCGCGGCGGATGTCGGGGTTGTCGAACGGCGCCTTGCTCAGGTTCATCTGCACGACCGCGATGATGTTGATCGACACCTGATTCAGCTCGGCTTCCTCGCCGCGCGCCTTCTTCACCTCGTCGGCCTGACTCTTTGTCATGAGCGGCCAGACGGGCGCCATCATCACGCGGCCGGTCTTCACCGCCGTGTTCTGCGCCGAAGCATCCTTGAGGATGAAGACCTTGACGCCGTCGAGGTACGGCAGCCCCGGGAGGAAGTAGTGCGGGTTGCGCTCGAGCTCGAAGAGGTTGCCGCGCACGTACTGCTTGAGCTTGAACGGGCCGGTCCCCACCAGCGCCTCCGGCCGCATCAGGTCGCCGTACTTGGCGAGGATGTGCCTGGCGGGAACGCGGCACCACGTCGAGGCCATCGACGACACGAACGTGGCCGCGGGGAACTTGAGCTGGAACTTCACGGTGGTCGGGCTGACGATCTCGACGGCATCGACGATCGGCTTTAGCGCGGCGCCGCAGCGGGGACTGCGAAACGTCGGCTTCAGGATCCGGTCGAACGCCACTTTCACGTCCTCGCCGCTGAAGGGCGTGCCGTCGTGCCACTTGACGTTCGGGCGGAGCCGGAACGTATACGTCTTAGCGTCGGGCGACACGGTCCAGCTCTCGGCGAGGTCGCCGACGATCTTCGCCGGGTCGTCCGGGTCATGCTGCAAGAGCCCGCTGAAGACGCCGGCCGTCGCCCACACGAGCTGGCCACCCGACTCCGTCTGGAAGTCAAGTCGTCCCGGATCGGCGTTGATGAACGTGGTCAGTATGCCGCCCTGTCTCGGCTTCTCCTGCGCCGAGACCTCAACAGCGAGGACGAGCGCGAGCAATACGACAACAACGATGAGCGACGACCTTTTCATAGCAGCCTCCCGTTCTCTGACCTCACACGATGCGTCCGCCCTCACGGCAGACGCTTCTCACGGTCCGTGTCGACGCTCACGCCGGGTGCGCGGGTCCGAGAGATCCCGGACGGTGTCCCCGAGCAGGTTCAGGCCCAGCACGGCCACGAAGATGGCGATGGCGGGGAAGATCAAGAGCCACGGCGCGCGGGCGGCATCGGCCATGCTCGCCGCCAGCATACCGCCCCACGACGGTTCGTCGAGAGGGATCCCGACGCCGAGGAAGCTCAACGACGCCTCGACCACCACCGCGTACCCCATGTTGATGGTGAAGAGCACGATGTAGATGCTGAGGCAGTTCGGAACGATGTGCCGGCAGACGATTCGCGCGCGGGAGCAGCCGATCCCTCGGGCTGCCTCTACGAAAGCCGTTTCCCTCATGGAGAGGACAATCGGGCGCACCGTGCGGATCGCGGTAGGAGCGAGCAGGGTTCCGAGCGCCAGGATCACGTTGTTCGTGGACTGCCCGACGGCCGCCATGATCGAGAGCGCCAGCACGATCGGCGGCAGGGCCATGAGCGTGTCGACGCAGCGTTGGGTGAGCGTGTCGACGAACCCGCCGATGTAGGCCGTAACGATGCCCCACAGCGTCCCGAGCGTGATCGACACGCCGACCGAGATCACGCCCACGTAGAGGGTGATCCGCGCGCCCCAGATAAGGCGGCTCAGGATGTCGCGCCCGAGCTTGTCTGTCCCCAGCAGCGCGCCGGAGCCCGGCGCGCGGTAGGACGCGAGCGCCGTGTCGTTCGGCGGGTACGGCGCGAGCTGAGGCGCGAAGATCGCGGTCGCGACCAGCCCAAGGACAATCACGCCGCTCGCGACCGCCATCGGCTCGCGGAGGACCGCCGGCGCCGCCGCCATCGTGCGGCGGACCGTCGTGTGCCCGCTCAGGAGCAGCGCCCGCACGCCTCCTGCCGAGGAACCGACGAGCACCGATGGCGACCGGGCGCTCACGTCAGGTGTAGCGGACTCGTGGGTCGAGCCGCGCGTAGAGCACATCCACGGTGAGCGTGATGGCCAGGAACGCCAGCGCCATGAAGGCGACCACGCCCTGAAGCAGCGGGTAGTCGCGGTACTGGACCGCCTGCATCAGGGTGGAGCCGAGGCCCGGCACCGAGAAGATCGTCTCGACGATGACGAGGCCGCCGAGCAGCCGGCCTCCCCACCAGCCGATGAACGTGATCACTGGCAGGATCGCGTTGGCGAACGCGTGGCGGTAGACGACGATGAGCTCGCCCAGGCCTTTGGCGCGCGCGGTGCGCACGAAGTCCTCGCCCAGCACCCCGAGAACCTGCGACCGCGTGAGGCGCGAGATCGGCGCGCCGATGTAGAACGCCTGCGCCAGCACCGGCCACACGAACTGCTTCAGGTTCTCGGTGGGGCTCGTCGAAAAGCTCACAAACTCGATGGGCGGCGACCAGCCGAACAGCCCCACCAGGAGGAAGAGCATCAGGACGCCGCTCAGGAAGATCGGCAGCGCGAGGCCGCACACGCTCACCAGCCGCGCGACGACGTCCGCCCAGCGGTTCTGGTGGGTCGCCGCCACGACGCCCGACGGGACCGCCCATACCACGGCCACCAGCAAGGTCAGCACCGCCAGCTCGAGCGAGCGCGGCACCCGCTCGGCGAGGATGTCGAACACCGGGCGGCGCTGCGTGTACGAGTACCCGAGGTCGCCGCGGACGGCGCCGCCGAGCCAGTCGACGTACTGCATCAGGATCGGCCGGTGGAGACCGAGCTCAGCCCGGAGCTGCTGGACTTGCTTCCGCTGGACCTCGCTTGCTTCCGTTCCTGCCTGGAAGACGAGGATCTCCGCGATGTCGCCCGGCACCACGCGCATCAGCACGAAGATCAGCAGCGAGGCGCCGAGCAGCGACGGCACGAAGAGCGACAGGCGCCGGAGGACGTACGTCAGCACGCCGCCTGCTTCGCCACGAGGTGGACGACCTCGCACTCGACGACCGCTTCGCCGCCCTGGTTCAGGCAGGTGCTCCGGTGGACGACGATGCCGCGGCCGCCGGTGCGGCTCTCACGCTTCTCCACGATCTCCATCATGACGTGAATGGTGTCCCCCGCCATCACCGGCCTCAGGAACTTCACGGCCCTGAACCCGACGAGGCGGGTGGCGGGCTCCCACTCGAACGCCTGCTCTTCGAGTCCGCCCATCATCATGAGGACCGTGCGCGCGGGGGCGATGAAGCCCGCGGCGCCGGTGGCCCGCGCGCTCTCCACATCGTTGAAGATCGGGACCGTCATCCCGGCGAGGCCGACGCAGAGCGTGATCGCCGTCTCGGTGATGGTCTTCCGCCGCGTCTCGAACCCATGGCCGACCTCCAGGTCGTCGTAGAACCTCACGGCCTACGCCTCGCCCCGGCTCCGGAGCCCCTGCGCGTACGACCAGCCCTCCGCCGCGGCGCGCCGGTTCACGGCGAGGAGCCGGCTCGGTGTTCGCGCCTCGATCGCGCGCTCGACGTGCTCGAGTGTGGCGACGCCGGTCAGCGCCGCCACAACGGCGACGCACGCCATGTTCGCCGCCTTGGCCGCCCCCGCGCGCTCCGCCATGGCCACCGCGGGGAGCGAGACCACGCGCCGCCCGGCCGCGTCGCGCTCGGGCACCCGCGCCGGATCGGCGAGCACGAGCGCGTCGTCCGCCGTGCGGCTCGCGAAGTGATTGAAGGACCGTTGGGTGAGCGCCACCAGCACGTGTGGCCGGACGCCCCACGGGAAGGCCAGCTCGCTGTCGCTCACGATCACGTCGGCGTACGAAGGGCCCCCGACGATGACCGGCGCGTAGAACTGCGACTGCGACACGTGATGGCCGGCGTGGACACCGGCTGCTTCCGCCAGAACGATGCCGGCAATGACGAGCCCCTGTCCTCCATCTCCGGCGAACCGCACCTCGGTGCGCATGGCCTCACCCCCTGGCCGCGGCGCCCGCCCGGTCGGCGAGCTTCGCTGCGGTGGCGGAATACATCTCGACGAACTCCGGCTTGTGCTGCTCGTGCAACACGCCGATCTCCCACTTCCCGCTGTCCGGGCCAACCCGCCCGGATGTCTCCGGCGTCACGCGTACGGTGTTCTCCTTGAAGTGCCGGAGCCACTGCGTGGCCTCGGGCATGCCGTTGCGCTTGCCGTAGAGCACGTGGCAGTGCTGCAGCGCCTCCACCACCGAGAAGCCCTTATGACGGATCGCGCGCTCCAGCATGTTCGTCATATGCACGGCGTGGTACGACGTGCTGCGCGCGACGAACGTGGCTCCCGCCCCGATCGCCAGGCGACAGGCGTCGAATGGGTACTCGAAGCAGCCGGCGGGCGACGTCTCGGTCATCCCGCCGAGCGGCGTCGACGGGCCGTACTGCCCTCCGGTGTTGGCGTAGCCGAAGTTGTTGACGATCAGGACGGTGATGTCGATGTTCCGGCGGGCTGCGTGGATGAAGTGGCTCGCGCCTATGGCGAGCGCGTCGCCGTCGCCCTGGATCGTGATGACCGTCAGCTTCGGGTTCGCGAGCTTCAGGCCGATGCCGACGGCGCACGCGCGGCCATGGGCGCCGTGGATGTGGCTGCTCTGGAAGTACTCCCCCATGATTCCGTAGCAGCCGCTCCCGCCCACCGTGACCACGGAGCCGAGATCGAGCTCGAGCCGGTACATCGCGCGGGCGAGCGCCGACTGCACGATGCCGAGCCCGCAGCCCGGACAGTACCGTAACGTCTCGCCGGCCTCGGCATCCGGCAGCCGCGCGGTCGCGCGGGCCAGTTCGTCCATCGGGATCGCCATCGTCCTCGTCGTCGCCATCACCGAGCCCTCCCAACCGGCGCGTCGAGCGCCGTGAGAATGTCTTCCGGGCACATGGGATAGGAGTCCACGCGGTTGACCGGTTGCACCACGACGCCGCGGGGCCCAAGGGTCCGCTCCACCTCCCGCACCATCTGACCGAGGTTCAGCTCCGGCACCAGCACCGTTTCGGCGTTCCGCGTGTGCGTCCGCAGCGCCTCCTCGGGGAACGGCCAGAGCGAAACGAGCTTCAGCACGCCCACGCGGCGCCCCCTGCGGCGGGCCTCCTCCATCGCCGCCACCGCGGCATAGACGCAGCTCCCGTACGCGACGATGACGGTGTCGGCGTCGTCGGTCTGGAAACTCTCGACCCACTCGATCTCCCGCCCCCGATGGAGGACCTTGGCGGCGAGATGGCGGACGTGCCAGTCAGCCTCCTTGTAGTCCCATACCATCCCTCCGCCGCCGATCCCCTCCGGCCCGTGCGTGGTCACCTGGAACACGTTGCGGTATCCGGTGCCGATGTCGGCGAGCGGCGGGACGTCCTCGAGGTGGTCGCAATGATAGGTTCGGTACTCGGACGGGCTACACGTCGGTCGGAGACGTCCCTCGACGCGGATCGTGTCGTAGTCGGGAAGCTCCATCACCTGGCGCATGAGCCCGACGTGCATCTCCGACATCACTATGACCGGCATGCGGAGCCGCTCGGCCAGTTCGACAGCGCGCACGGTCACCCAGAAACAGTCGCTGACGGACGCGGGCGCGAGGACGATCGACGCGTGATTGGCGTTGAAGCCCCACTGCGCCTGCATCACGTCCATCTGGGCGCCGTAGATCGAGCCGGTGGACGGCCCGATTCGCTGCACATTGATGACGATGGCGGGAAGCTCGGCCGAGGCGAGCGACGCGATGCCTTCCTGCACCAGGGTGAAACCCGGGCCCGAGGTCGCGGTGGCGACGCGCTGGCCGGCGGCCGCCGCGCCGAGCAACGCGTGCATGCTGCCGCACTCGTCCTCCATCTGGACGCAGACGCCGCCGAGCCCGGGCAGCCGGTAGGCGAACCGCTCGAAGATCTCGGTGGCCGGCGTGATCGGATAGCCGGCGTAGAAGCGCACGCCAGCGGCGATCGCGCCCTCCGCGCACGCCTCGTTGCCGAGCAGCAGGACGCGTCTCGCGCGAGCGCCGTCGTCAGACATGGACCGGCTCCTTTCGCGCGGCGTGGACCGTCACCGCCCAGTCCGGACACAGCACCTCGCAGAGCCGGCAGGCGGTGCATTTCCCGATCTCCGCGACGACTGCCTTCCGGGTCCGCGGCGCCGCTGCGAGCACCTGGGTCGGGCACACGTCGATGCAGATCGCGCACGACCGGCACCGCGCCTCCTCGATGAGGACCTCCACTCCGAGTCCCTTCACCTGTCACCCCTCCTCTGGCTTGAGGAACAAGAAACTCTTCAGCCGATCACGCGGCTCCCGCCGGTCGCTCCGAGCTCCCGGGAGATCGCCTGCCCGGCCTGCAGGGCGGGCTCGATCGCCTCTTCCAGTCGCGCGGGCGGCATGCGGGTCTTCGGCGCGAAGAGGCCGATGCTGGCGACGCACGTGTTCGCGGGCCCAAAGATCGGGGCGGCGATGCCCGCCACCCCGGGCCCGGTCTCCTCGGTGCTCACCGCGTATCCCTTCTGGCGGATCACGCCGATCTCGGCGCGCAGCCTCGCCGCGTCCGTCGGCGTGTTGGCGGCCAGGCGTACGAGCGGCGTCGCCACGAGGTACTCGTCGACCTCCTGGTCGCGCATCATCGCGAGCAGCAGCTTGCCGGTCGCGCCGCAGTAGAGCGGCAGCGGCCGTCCGAGTGGCAGCGTGTAGCGGAGCCCGTGCGGACTCTCAAGCTGGTAGATGCAGAAGCGCTGGAATTCGACCCGGATGCTAAGCGTCACCGTCTCGCTGAACTCCTCCCACAGCCGCCGCATCGTGGTCTGACTCAGCGCGGCGATGTCACCGCGATAGAAGACGCTCGCCGCGAGCGTGGCGATACCCGCGCCGAGCGAGTAGCGGCCGTCGTGCGCATTCTTCGATACCAGCGCCTTGTGCTGGAGCGTCGCCAGCAGCCGGCTGACGACGGGCTTGTCGAGCTCGAGTCCGCGACAGATTTCCGAGAACTTCACCGGCTGCGGGTTCCCGGCGAGCCAGTAGAGGAGATCCGCGGCCTTCACCACGGTCTTGACGACACTCTTTCTCGCTGGGGCATTCGCGGTCCGCATATCGGATCTTAGGGATACATTTCGGACCTTAGCCTAGACGAGTCGGGCAAGTAATCAATCGGGCGTTTGAACTAATTCCGTGTGCTTCGAAGCCTAGCCCAACTTCCACGGCGCCCTGACGGTTTTCGGGCGCGCGCGCCGCGTAACCCCGTGAAATTTCGTGTGGGGCATGCGGAGATTGCCAGAATAGTCACGAATCAGAGGGGGGCCTGGGTGCCGGCGCGAGCGGCCACG